>JBAUMA010000601.1:0-11791 GCA_049578485.1 Specibacter sp. | reverse complement strand
GGGCCGTCCTGGACGGAATGTCCCTTGTCATCACGGCGATCGACCCGGACCCGCGCGCCCACGCGTATGCCTCCGCCCTCCCCGCCACGGCCGGTGTTGCCTACCGGCGCGCCCACAGCCGCGAGCTCGTCGCCGAAGGTGAGGGGTTCGACGTCGTGATCTCCAACCACATCCTGCACCACCTGGATGCGGCCGAACTCCGGGGCCTGCTGCAGGACACCGAAGCGCTGTGCCCGCGCCTTGCCGTGCACAGCGACATTGCCCGCAGCAAGGCGGCGTACGCCTTGTTTTCGGCCGGAACCCGGCCGTTTTTCCCGGGTTCGTTCATCCGCCGCGACGGACTGACCTCCATTCGGCGCAGCTACACGGCCACGGAATTGGCCGCCGCCGTCCCGCCACCGTGGCGTGTGGAAGCTGCGAGGCCTTTCCGGCTGGCGCTAACCCTTTCCGCGGAACCCGGCCATGCATGATGTGGTGATTGTCGGCGCCGGCCCCGTGGGCTTGTTCCTGGGCGTGCTGTTGCTCCAGCAGGGGCGGGACGTGCGGATCCTGGAGCAGCGCAGCGAACGCAGCACCCACTCGCGGGCCATCGGCATCCACCCGCCGGCGCTGGCCGCCCTGGCCCTCGCGGGCGTGGCAGACTCCCTGGTCAGCGAAGGCGTGCACATCGGCCAGGGGCTGGCCCGCAGTGGCGGCGAGACCGTCGCGGCGCTGCGCTTTGACCGGGCCAACCCTGCCTGCCCGTTCGTCCTGACCATCCCGCAGGCGCGCACGGAGGAATTGCTGGAGGAACGGGTGCGGGCACTCGACCCGGCGGCCCTGGTGCGGGGCGCCGCCGTCACCACCGTGCACGACGACGGGGGTTGCGTCACGGTCACCACCTCACCGCCCGCCGGGTCCGGCACGAGCCGCGGCGGCGTGTACCAGGGCCGGCTGGTGATCGGTGCCGACGGCGCACATTCGGCGGTGCGGCGCGCCCTGGGCATTCCCACGCGCGGCCGCAACTACCCCGACAGCTACGTGATGGGCGACTTCCCCGACACCGGCAGCGATGGTGCCGTCGCCGTGCTGTATCTGGAGCCGGGTGGGATTGTGGAGTCCTTCCCGCTTCCAGGCGGGCTGCGCCGCTGGGTGGTCCACACGGATGCCCTGCTTGACGGCGTCAGTGCCGTGGATCTGGCGCGGCTCATCCGGGACCGGACAGGGGTTGCCGTGGACGCCGCGGAGAACAGCATGCTCAGCGCCTTTGGCGTGCGGGGGCGGCTGACCCTGCGCATGGTGGCCGGGCGGACTGCCCTGATTGGCGACGCCGCGCACGAGATCAGCCCGATCGGCGGGCAGGGCATGAACCTGGGATGGCTCGATGCCGCCGCTCTGGCCCCCATCATCGATGCGGCGCTCCGCGGGGGACGCACGGGGGGCCGGCTGGAACAGTTCGAAAGGACTCGGATGGCCGCGGCGCGTGCCGCCATGTGGCAGGCGTGGCTGAACATGGCGCTGGGACGTCCGCAGCCGGCATCGTTGCTGGCAGTGCGGCACAAGGTGGTGCGGTTGATCTTCCGGGCCCGGTGGGTCCAGGACTTCGTGGCACGGCGATTCAGCATGCAATGACCGACGGTCGAGCCTGGGCCCACGTCCAGACCAGAGGTGATTTCGACAGGCTCAACCACCGGGGTTTCAGTAGCCGGCGGGCCAGGTGAAGGCTGCGGGTGCTGTTGCCGCCGCTGCCCCCTTGGAAATGACGATGTCCACGTCCTCGTGCCCGGCGAGCGCGATGGCGGCGGGATCGCCGGCGGCCTTCTTGCCGTTGACGAATGTGGTGATGATGTACCCGTCGCTCGTGGCGTAGGAGCCCAGGCGGTTCGCCGACAGGGCCACATCCCATTCGGTGAAGAACTCCCCCAGCGTGAAGGTCTTGAGCACGGGCGACTCCACGTGGACGATGCCCGAGGTGTCGTGCGTGTGGAGGGGCGAAATGAGCTGGGCAGACTCGTCGATGCCCACCTCGGCCGGGACCGTGACGGCCTTGCCTTCCACGCTCACGCTGAGGTGGGTGTGGATGTGTTCGGCCGTGCCTTCGGCCGTCAGCATGGACAGGCCTGCCGCCTTGGCCCTGGCAGACGCATCAGCCGGTGCAGCCCAGGGCGGCGCCTGCGTGGATCCGGCGGAGGCGGACACTGCGGAAGACGGGCCGGCCGTGGTGTCCGCGGCCGGGTGGCCGCTGTTCACCCCGATGACGACGCCGGCAACGACGGCAAGCGCCACGACTCCGCCCCCGGACCACAGCAGCACGCGTCTACGCCGCTCCCTGGCCCGTTGGGCTGCAACCACGGCGGCGGCCTTTTGGCGTGCGGCATCAATATTCGTCTTGGGCTCCATGCGTGTCTCCTCGCGGCGCGGATGTGACCGGCCAGGATTCGATGGTTTCACACGTCCTGGGCGTTCAAGCGATTTCCCGGGGCTTTCACAGCGAATACAGCGCTGCCGCCCAGCCCGCAGATGGGGCTGGACGGCAGGAGCGGCTCGACTTCCGGCGGGACTACTCGCCGACGACCAGCGTTTCGGTGCCGCGGACCTTGGCGACGCCGACTTCGATCATGGGATCAACGACGGCGGCCAGGGCTTCCATGGCGTCGTCGATTTCCAACAGCACCGGGTACTGGTGGGTGATCAATGCCAGGAGGTCGTACACCGCGCGCACGGCGTCCTCGTGCGAGAGCCTCGGCTCCACGCCCAGGAACACTTCAGAGGCGGACGCAGCAGCAGGCTCCTCCGGGGAGATGTGCCCTTGCGAGTAGCTGACGGCAAACGCCTCGATGCGGCCCTTCTTGCTCGGCGCCACCTCGGCACCAAACGCGCTTGCGGCTTCGGCGCGCAGCACCAGGGCACCATGGGCGCCGGTGAGGTCGTCCAGGAACATGCGCTGCACGGCACCCGGGCTCAGCGGACCGGTGGGATCCCACTGGTTCACCGACTCGTAGTACCGGCCCACAACATCCGTCAGCTCGACGGAGCCGGTGGCCAGGTCCTGCACGCGTGCCGCGGCCTCGGCCTCGGTGCCCTCGCCAAACGCGGGCAGATTCAGTGCGCCGGGGCCCACCTCAACAACACGGTTGCGCTGCAGGACGGTCAGGCCCATAGACTCGGCAAACGCCGCGCCCGAGGTGCCCGGGGCAACCTTGGTGCGCAACGCCGTCGTGCTGACAAGTCCGGCAGCCAGCGCGCCGTCGGCCTCGCGGCGGAGCATGGTCACGAGGGTGGCGCCCACGCCGGTCCGGCGGTGGTCCTTGGCAACCTCCACGTACGCCCACAACCGCTGCGGGTGCAGCGTGGTGGAATACACGACGGCGGCCGCCACGGGAATGCCCTGGTCCTCGGCGACGATGGTGCGCCGCCACGGCCTGGCATCGGATTCCGGTGCCAGCGCGGCCCGGAACTGCCCGGCTGCGGAGGAGTCGGCGTCGCCCCAGATTTCACGCAGGGTGAGGTCGTCGCCGTCGCGCCATGCCCGGTAGGAGAGTTCTGCCATCAGCTTTATGCACCCAGCAGACGGGTGGCCAGGTAGGCCCGTACCTGGTCCAGGGGCACGCGCTCCTGACTCATGGTGTCGCGCTCACGGATGGTCACGGCGTTGTCCTCAAGGGTGTCGAAGTCCACCGTGATGCAGAACGGGGTTCCAATCTCGTCCTGGCGGCGGTAGCGGCGGCCAATGGCGCCGGCGTCGTCGAATTCGATGTTCCAGTGCTTGCGCAGCGTGTTGGCAAGCTCCTTGGCCTTCGGGGACAGCTCCTCGTTGCGGGAGAGCGGGAGCACGGCGGCCTTGACGGGGGCCAGGCGGGGGTCAAGCTTCAGCACGGTGCGCTTATCCACGCCGCCCTTGGCGTTGGGGGCCTCGTCTTCGGTGAACGCATCCACCAGGAACGCCATCATGGAACGTGTCAGGCCAAAGGACGGCTCAATCACGTACGGGGTGAAGCGTTCGCCCGTGGCCTGGTTGAAGTAGTTCAGCTCGGTGCCGGAGCCCTTGGAGTGCGAGCTGAGGTCGTAGTCGGTGCGGTTGGCGACACCCATGAGCTCGCCCCACTCCGAACCCTGGAAGCCGAACTTGTACTCGAAGTCGATGGTGCCCGCGGAGTAGTGGGCGCGTTCGTCCTCGGGGACGTCGAACTGGCGCAAGTTCTCCGGGTTGATGCCCAGGTCCAGGAACCATGCCCAGCACAGGTCCACCCATTCCTTGAACCACTTCTCGGCGTCTTCGGGAGCTGTGAAGAACTCAATCTCCATCTGCTCGAACTCACGGGTGCGGAAAATGAAGTTTCCGGGGGTGATCTCGTTGCGGAACGCCTTGCCGATCTGGCCGATGCCGAACGGCGGCTTCTTGCGCGAGGTGGTGAGCACGTTGTTGAAGTTCACGAAGATGCCCTGCGCGGTTTCGGGGCGCATGTACGCCATGCCGGACTCGCTGTCCACGGGGCCCAGGAACGTCTTCATCAGGCCGGAGAACATCTGCGGCTCGGTCCACTGGCCCTTGGTGCCACAGTCGGGGCAGACGATGTCGTCCATGCCGTTTTCCGGCTCGCGGTTCTTCTTCGCCACGAACGCCTCGATGAGGTGGTCCTGGCGGTGGCGCTTGTGGCACTGGGTGCACTCGACCAACGGGTCGGTGAACGTGGCGACATGGCCGGAGGCGGCCCAGACTGCCTTGGGCAGGATGATGGAGGAGTCAAGGCCCACCATGTCCTCGCGGCCGCGGACGAAGGACTGCCACCACTCGCGCTTGATGTTTTCCTTCAGCTCCACGCCGAGGGGGCCGTAGTCCCAGGCCGAGCGTGAGCCGCCGTAGATTTCACCGGCCTGGAAGACAAAGCCGCGACGTTTCGCGAGGGAGATGACCTGATCTAGCTTGGACTGAGGCGCCACTATTTACTCCTAGTACTTACGAGGCCGCTGGGTGCGGTCCGTCCCGGCCTCAAGCCTACCGTTCAGCTGGTTGTTGGCGGGAATTGTCCCGATCAGGCGAGCACGATGCACGCCGGGCTGCCAATATCCAGGGTTTGCACCGGCTCCGGTTCCGGCAGTCCGTCCTGGCCAAGTTTGAAAACGGCGATGTTGTTGGACATCTGGTTTGCCACGTAAATCTTCTCGCTGCCCACGGCGAAGTGGCGGGGCCAGTTGCCGCCGCTGGGCACCTGTGCCAGGAACGACGGCGCCACGGGTGTTTCGCCGTCGAGCCCGCCTACGTCCAGGACCACCAGGGTGTCGGGCCCGCGCACGGCGGCGAACACGCGCGAGGAGTCGTCGGAGAGCTGGAGGTGGGAGGGGAAGAACTGCTCCGCCTGGGCAATCTCGGCCTCGGAGCCGGCCAGCGGCGCCTTGAACAGCCAGTGCCAAAAATGGCCGGTTCCAGCCGGGTCGTCCGGGTTCAGGGGTGTCCGGCGCAGCACGTGCAGGCAGCCGTCCAATTCGCCGGCTACAAGCAGGAAGTCCCCCTTCAGCACCACGTGGCGTGGCCCGCTGCCCGGCGGCATTTCGGCCGAGCCAAGGAGCACCTGCGAGGTGGCGGAGTATTCGTCCACGCGGTCGGCCCCCAGATCCGAGACCAACACGGTTCCCCAGGGTGTTGCCGTCACCTGGTGGGCATGCGATTCCCCCTGCCGGTCCGCCACGGGTCCGCTGCCGGGATGGGACAGCAGGACCGGGGCGGCCGCCGTCGTGCTGTCGGGGCTGGAAGCGCCGGAGTAAGCGCCTGAGGAAGTTCGGCTCGACGTCCCCGCGCCTAGTGCCTCGAGCGGGGTGACGGATGCTGTCCCCGAGCTGTAGTTGGCCGCCCACAGGTTGCCGTCGAGCACCATGAGGTGGCACGGGTCGGCGCCGCCGGAGGGTGCCCGGCCCGTGACGGCCAGCGTTTTCGGGTCCAAGGCGGCCAGCCCGCCGTCGGCCAGTTCCTCCACTGCGTACGGCACGCCTCCGGCCAGGGCCAGGAACGACGGGTTCCGCAGTCCGAAACTGGCGCCTTGGACCGAACCCAGCAGGCCGTCGTCGCCAAGTTCCAGCCGGGACACGCCCGTGCCGTTGCCCATGCCGGGTTCCGTGTAACTGCCAACCATGGCGTGGGTCATGGGCTTACCTTCCGATGGATTTCAGGACAACCCTGGGCCAGGGCAGCGTGGCCACCACAATCGCGGCCAAGGTCAACAGTGTACCCAGCACTGTGGCCGACGCCACGTGCGAGCCGGGTGACGGCAGCACGATGTCCAGGGCCAGGGATCCGAGCAGCTGGCCGGCGATCATGCCCAGTCCGGTCAGCAGTATCCCCAGGCTGCGCACCAGCACGGCGCCGACGCCAATGTAAATGCAGCCCAGCGGCCCGCCCAGGTAGTACCACCACTCCCCCGGCAGCGGGCAGCCCGCCCCCGCCGCGAGGGCCTTGGCCAGTCAGGCGATCCACAACACCACGGTGCCGGTGAGCAAATTGACGAGGGTGGCGGTGATGGGCGTCCCGTAGTGCAATGTCTGGGTGCCGTTCATGGCCTGTTGGAAGCTCTGCAGACACCCCGCAGTGACCGGGAGCAGCAGGGGCAGGAGCAGGTACCCGAGGCCGGTGCCGCCGCCAAGGCGCGGCGAGACTGCCCAAACGACGGCCGCAATGGTCAGGGCCGCACCCAGGACGCGCATGCCGGTGATTTGTTTCTTGCCTGCCGGCCCCATGCCCAGGCGGTCCACCAGCAGCCCGCTCACCATCTGTCCCGTGACGGTGGAAACGGTGAACAGCGCCACGCCGAGGAGCGAAATGGTCAGGCCCTGGCTCATGACGAAGAACGCCCCGATGACCCCGGCCAGCAGGTACCAGGGTGGGAACTTTCGGGCAAGGATTGCCGGGATCATGGCTGACAGGCCGGCGCGGCCCCTCGGGAGGAGCAGCGAAACGGCCACCATGATCACCAGGCCCACACTGAAGCTGACCACCGCGGCGGCAAGTCCGTCGTCGAGCCTGGCACCCAGGCCCCCGTTGACCCGGCCCTGGAGCGGGATGGCCAGCCCAGCCGCGACGGCCAAGGGGATTCCCACCGCCGGAATGCGACAGGCGCATTGAATCGGCCGCCCATGCGGCACAATTAACCCATGAGTTCACACGAGATCATTGACATCCCCATCCGCGACGACATGATCCGCCTGGGCCAACTGCTCAAGCTTGCCAGCCTGGTCGAGGACGGCGTGGAGGCCGCCGACTTGATCAAGGCCGGTCTGGTGAAGGTCAATGGCGACATCGACGAACGCCGCGGCCGCCAGCTCCACGACGGCGACACCGTCACCGTGAACGGTGAAACGGTGCGCATCCGCACCGGGCAGTAGTCCAGATGAAGGCGACGGGGGCACCCAACGGGGGTGCTCCCGTCGTCGTGCTTAAGCGGCCTTCAGGACCTTGTAGCGCAGGAACTCGCTCACATGGGCCATCTCGGTGGCATTGATGCCGTGGAAAATCCCGGTGTACAAAACCTTCGTGAGCGTCGCGTGCCCGTGCATCCACGCGTTCGTGAATTCCACGGAATCGGCCGGGATGACGGGGTCGGCCTGATCGCGGCCCCAGAAAATATCAGGCTTGGCGGCGGCCGTGGCGGCGTCGTCAAAGTACGGGTTGGCCTCGGCGTCCACGACAAAACCTGAAAGCCCGACGACGGCGGCATAGTCGGTGGGCCGGTGCCGCAGGAGCGTGGTGGCCATGCACATGCCCTGCGAGAAGCCCAGAAGGGTCACGGAGGAATGCTGGCCGCGGACGCCGTCGAGCCACTTCTCAACGTCGGACGCCGTTTCGGTCACCGCCTCCAGCGAATAGGACAGGTCGGTGCGCAGCGGGAACCACGAGTATCCCGGACCTGCCTGCTGGGGGGCGCGCACGGAGGCCACGGTGAAGTCGGCGGGAAGCTGGGCTGCCAGGCCAAAGAGGTCGGCCTCATCGGCGCCGTAGCCATGGAACATGACCAGCAGGGGCGTGCCGGGGCGTTCGGTGTCGGGACGGGACCACAGGACGGTGGGATTTTCAGTCATGGGCCAATCTTTCCATGACGCGCACGCAGTCAGCGAATGGCGGGCGGTGGCGGAAACCGCCCGGGAAAGTGCAGTATGGAACAGTGACTGAATCAACGGCACCCGAAAATACGCACCCGGGCGGCACCCAGGCCGCATCCCGCTACCCGTGGAGCAGGTATGTGGCCATGGGCGACTCCTTCACCGAGGGCATCGGCGATCCCGAGCCGAGCAGCCCCGGCGGCTACAGGGGCTGGGCGGACCGCCTGGCCGAGGAACTGAGCCGGGACCGCGAGGACTTCCGGTACGCCAACTTGGCCATCCGCGGCCGGCTCCTGGGTCAGATCCTGGACGAACAGCTCGAACCGGCGCTGGCCCTGAAACCGGATCTGGTCAGCATTTCCGCCGGTGGCAACGACCTGATCCGGCCCGGTTCAGACCCCGACTCGCTGGCCGAGCGGCTCGACGCCGCCGTGGGCAAGATGACGGCCGCCGGGTCCACCGTGCTGCTGTTCAACGGCCCGGACATCCGCGACACACCCGTCCTGGGCATGGTGCGCGGTCGCGTAGCCATCTACAACGAAAACCTGCGCACGATCGCCGCCCGTCATGACGCCGTGGTGGCCGACATGTGGTCGCTGCGCGAATTGACGGACCCGCAAATGTGGGCCGAGGACCGGCTGCACTTTTCCCCGCTGGGGCACCACACGATCGCCATTATGGCGCTAAATGCGCTCAACGTGCCCCATTCGCTGGTGCCCCAGCTGGCCCCGCCGGTGCCGGCCCAAAAGTGGCAGGCTGCCCGGGCCGAGGATCTCGTATGGGCCCGGGAATTCCTCATGCCATGGGTGCTGCGGCGGCTCCGCCACCAGTCCTCCGGCGACGGCATCTCCGCCAAGCGCCCCACCCCCGGACCGGTCTTCGGCCCCGGAGTGCCGCCGGGCGCGGGCAGCTAGAGCTGCCCGGTGGTCGAGCCTGCCGAGACCTCGATCTCGACAGGCTCGATCACCGGCTGCCCATCTTATTAGGCCCGGTGGCGGCCGGCGTGGTCCTGGCCGTGCTCCGCATCGGCCGGCTGGGCTGCGGCATCCGCGGGCACGGCGGCGGCGTGAGCCCCGGCCTTCACGTGACCGTCGTGTTCCTTGTGGTCCTCCGCGTCCGCAGGGGCGCCGGACTCCACGTGCTCGTGGTTCAGTGACTGGCCGTGCCCGCGCCGGCGGAACAGCAGCGCAGCCATGACTGCACCCAAGGCGAAGAAGCCGGCGCCCCACCAATACGCCACGGCATAGCTGTGGACGGCCGCCTGGGCCGCCACCTCAGCGGTCGGGGGCAGGTGCGAGGCCACGTAGTTCGTGGCCGCCGTGGCAGCCAGGGTGTTCAGCAGTGCCGTGCCAATTGACCCGCCCACCTGCTGGCTCGTGTTGACGAGGGCGGAAGCGACGCCGGCGAACTGGCGGTCAACCCCGTAGGTGGCCGTCTGGATGGACGCCGGCATGATGGAGCCCATGCCGAAGCCAAGAATCATCAGCGGCGGCAGGAGGTCCTTGGCGTACGTGCTGTTCAGGCCCAGCCGGGTCAGGTACACCATGCCAATCGTGGCCAGGATCATGCCGAACGGGACCATGACCTTGGGCCCGAACCGAGGCAGGAAGATGTTCGTCGACAATTGGGCGGCAAGGACCAGCATGAGGATCATGGGCAGGAAGCCCACGCCCGTCTGGATGGGTGAATAGTGCAGCGACGACTGGACGTAGTAGGTGACGAACAAGAAGATGCCGAACATGCCGGCGCCGGCGATCACCACCGAGCCATAAGCGGCCCCGCGGTTGCGGTCAAGGATGATGTGCAGCGGCAGGATCGGGTGTGCGGCGCGGCGCTGCCAGAGCACGAACGCGACCAGCAACACGACGGCCCCCGCGAGCATGCCCCAGGTCTGCGGCGCGTGCCAGCCGTCGGTTTCGGCATTGGAGAAGCCATAGACCAAGCCAAAGAGCGCGCCGGAGACCAAGACGGTTCCGGGGATGTCAAGCTTCGGACGCGGACCCTCATGCGTCGTGTGGCTGACGAAGATGCTGGCACCGACCACGGCAAAGATGGCGATGAAGACGTTGATATACAGGTTCCAGCGCCAGTTGAAGTCCTCGGTCAGGAAGCCGCCGAGCAAAAGACCGACGGCGCCGCCGGCACCGGCGATGGCGCCAAACACACCGAATGCACGGGCCCGCTCCTTGGGAATGGTGAACGTGGTGGTCAGCACGGCCAGTGCCGTGGGGGCCAGCAACGCGCCGAAGGCACCCTGCAGGGCGCGGGCGAAGACCAGCATTCCGAAGCTTCCGGCGGCGCCACCGAGCGCGGAAGCTGCGGCAAACCCGATCAGGCCGATGATGAAGGTCCTTTTTCGGCCCATAAGATCCGAGAGCCGGCCGCCCAGGAGAAGCAGGCTGCCGAAGGCCAGCGAGTACGCGGTGATGATCCACTGGCGGTCCCCGTTGGTAAAGCCGAGGTCCCGCTGTGCGGACGGAAGCGCAATGTTGACGACGGTCGAATCCAGCACGACCATCAGTTGTGCAAGGGCCACTGTGGTCAGCGTCCACCAGCGTCGCGAGGACACCACGGGGGCACTGCCGGAGCCCGTAACGAGAGTTGAGATTTGTGACATAATCGACACTATATACGATACTATGGAGTTTCGGATCTTAACAGTTCCAGAATTATCCGTGAGTTAGCATGAAGTGCCGCCCACGAGCGAAGGAGACCGCCGCAATGACGCAATCGTCCCTCACCGCCAAACCGGCGCGGGAAGATTCAAGGACATCTGCCGCCAACGCAGCCAAGCCCGTAAAACTAGGCCGAAAACGCGACCACACCCGCGATCCGGCCATCCTGGAGGCGGCCCTGGAGGTCCTTGCCGAAACGGGTTACGACGGCATGACGATCGACATGGTGGCCGCCCGTGCCAAGGCAGGCAAGGCCACACTGTACCGGCGCTGGCCGTCCAAGGCGGAGCTGGTGTTGGACGCTGTCGCATGCCTGAAGAAGGCCGACACCGATCCTGACCGCCTGCCCGACACCGGGACGCTGCGCGGGGATCTCGTCGCCATGATCAAGCCGCACTCGATCGAGGACGGCGAACGAAAATTGCAGATCATGGCCGGACTCATGTCCATGCTCAACAGCAGCCCCGAGCTGGTGGACTTGGCCACGGCCGCGATCGTGGACCCCCGGGTGGCAGTCAACCGCATCTTCTTGCACCGGGCCGTGGAGCGCGGGGAAATCCCGTCCGACTGCGACCTTGAAACCCTGGCGATCGTCTCTCCGTCGATGGCCGCTTTCCGCGTGCTGGTCCTAAAAAAGCCCGTCGACCGTGACTTTCTGCTCTCCCTGATCGACGGCGTCCTGCTGCCCGCCGTCGGGCTTGGCTCCGGTCACGGTCAACCGGACTAGGATGGGAAGAGGCGCTGGAATCGGCGGCTTGAATGTAGAAGAGGTGCGTTGTGCTTAGTGTGCTCGACCCAATGGCAGCCAATGTTGCGGCCGCGTCATCTTTCAGCTCAGCGTCCCTGCAGCCATGGATCATCCTTGTCGTGGTGGTCCTGGTGCTGCTGGTGAACCTCAGCAAAGCCATGAACCGCCGCAAACGCGCAAACCAGAATCCAACGTATGGCAGCACTACTCGTCCGGCCCCGCGCGGCGCGGCACAACAGCCCGCCGGGACACCCTATGTGGGGACGCTGCTCAACGGCATTCCCATGAACACCCCCGGCAC
>JBAUMA010000600.1:0-1867 GCA_049578485.1 Specibacter sp. | reverse complement strand
GCCAAGAACGCCCCGCTTGCGCTGGCGGCGTCCAAGGCCGATATGGTGAATTCGGCCGACTGGCCCGTGGCCGAGAAGTTCACGCAACAGCAGGAGCACGTGGCCGCGATCCGTTCTTCGCGTGATGCCGCCGAGGGTGCCCGGGCCTTCATTGAAAAACGCGAACCCGTCTGGAGCGGCAGCTGATATGTAGGAACTCTTGTCAAGAGGCATGGTTGTGCGGCTCCCATCTTTGTTGGTGGGGGCCGCACTCTTGGGTGCCGTCCGGGTGTGGCGGTCGCGCTGGCTAGTCTTGTTCTCGACTGCAGTGTCAGGCTGATATGCGCGGGTTGGTTACCGCATGACGATTGTTCGGCTGGAGCGTTTCGCTGTCTAGCATCGAGCGTCAACGGGGTCGGCCGTCTGCTCATAGCTGCGTCTCGAGTTAGCCCCAAAGTGCTGCCACGCCACGCCCGCCACTGTCCCGGAGGGCACGTTTTTCAGGCCGCGTTCATGCGCCCCTTGCCTTCATGCTCTTTGCGTTGGAGGGGTGCGGCCAGGGACCAACACCAGCCCGCGAGTTCCCGGGCGATCGCGGTATTGGCCGTGACGGAGCGTTTCTTGCGGGCATCAAAGACATCCCATTTGTGGTGCAACCTGTGGTTGCCTTCCAGGGCCCGGATCCGGGTGTCCGGACCCACTAGGTCCAGCTGTCGGATCAAGCGCAACCCGGGTCGGGCGTAAGGGCGCCGATGTTGCCAGGCCGCCTCGATGAGGAGCTTGCGGGCGTACTTGCTGCCGGCCTTCGTGATCGGGCCCTGGTGTCGGGACTGGCCCGAGGACTGCTCACTGGGCACCAAACCCAGGTAGGAGCCGATAGAGGATCCGGTGAACCGGGTCCAGTCCCCGATCTCCACGGCAAGCCCGAACCCGCTCGTGACGTCGATGCCGCGCAGGCACATCAACGCGTTGATCACCGGGGCGTACTCACAGTCCTTGGCAGCCTGGGCGACGCGTTGGTCAATGCGTTTCAGGTTCGCAGCCAGCAGCTCTGCCTGTTCCACGTCGGTGTCGTAGGTGAACTGCAGCACCGGTGAATCAAAGCGCCGCCTGTGCAGCCACCCCTGGTGGGCCAGCGTCCACTTCGTCTTCTCCGGGTAGCGGATGCCGTGGCGGAGCAGGATCGCGTTCACGTGCTGGCGGGCATGGGCCAAGTCCCGTGCCGCGGTGGCCCGCAAGCGGGACAAGTCCCGCAGGTCTTCCTGCTCCCGTGTCGGGACCCGCACCTCGGTTACCTGACCCAGGGCCAGCATCTCCGCCAGGAGCCTGGCGTCCCGCCGGTCGGTTTTGACCTTGTCCCCGGGGGCTCGCAGCAGTTTCGAGGACGCCGCGACCACGCAATCGATCCCGGACTCGCGCAGGTACCGGGCGAGCACGTACCCCGTCGGGCCCGACTCATAGACCGCCTTCACTGGTGGCTCGAAGCGGCGGATCCAGTCCAGAACGACAGCCGGGTCTGAATCCATGGCCATCCGCACCAGCTCCCCGGTGACGGGATTCAACGCGCACCCAACCACGGAAACCGCGTGAACATCAAGCCCAATAAACGTATGCTGAAACATAGCCGGGACCTCCCAAAACTCACATGTGGCACTACCAATGCAACGCTCCGAAGGCCGCAAAGCCAAGGAATTTGTTCACTGGCAACCCACGGAAGCTGTGAAACAGAAGGCCCCGGCCCTCACCTCATATCGTCTAGCGGGTCAAGGTCAGCCGTTGCCGACGCCCTGATGCCCCAGGCTTCAGGAATTGAGCGCTCTGCCTGCCGAGGGATGATAAGGCCCCGGCAGGCCGGGCGATTTCTCTGCGCGGTTGCCTGCTCTACGGA
>JBAUMA010000599.1:0-1741 GCA_049578485.1 Specibacter sp. | reverse complement strand
GACATGCACCAGGCCGTCCTGGTGCACGCCAATGTCGACGAACGCGCCAAAGGCGGCGACATTCGAGACGGTGCCCTCCAGGATCATGCCCGGACGCAGGTCGCCGATCTTTTCAATGCCGTCAGTGAACGTTGCAGTTTCAAAGCGGGGTCGCGGGTCGCGGCCGGGCTTTTGCAGCTCGGCCACAATGTCCTTGACGGTGGGCAGGCCAAAGCTGCCGTCCACGAAGTCCGCCGGGTTGACGGACGACACGGCGCCCACGCCGCCGGAGATCTCGGCGTTGCCGGCGCCCACGGCGGCCAGGATCTTGCGGGCCACGCCGTAGGCCTCGGGGTGCACGCTGGAGGCGTCAAGCGGCTCCGCTCCCCCGGTGATGCGCAGGAAACCGGCGCATTGTTCAAAGGCCTTCGGGCCCAGCCGTGCCACCTTGAGGAGCTCGCGGCGTTTGCCGAACGGGCCGTTTTCGTTGCGGTGCGCCACAATGTTTTCACTCAGCAGCGGGCCCACCCCTGCCACACGGGCCAGCAGCGCCGGGGAGGCGGTGTTCAAGTCCACGCCCACGGCGTTCACGCAGTCCTCCACCACGGCGCCCAGGGAGCGTTCAAGCTTTGCAGGGGTGAGGTCGTGCTGGTACTGGCCCACGCCGATCGACTTCGGATCGATCTTGACCAGTTCGGCCAGCGGATCCTGCAGCCGGCGGGCGATCGAGACGGCCCCGCGCAGGGAGACATCCATGCCCGGCAGCTCCGCGCTGGCCAGGGCCGACGCCGAGTAGACGGACGCGCCCGCCTCGGAGACCACCAGTTTGGTCAGCTTGCTCTCCGGGTTGTTGCGCTTGAGCTCGGCGATGAGTTCGGCGGCCAGCTTGTCGGTTTCCCGGCTGGCGGTGCCGTTGCCGATGGCCACGAGCTCGACCCGGTGTTTGACGCACAGCGCCACCAGCGAGGCCAAGGCCTCGTTCCAGCGCTTGGCCGGGGCGTGCGGGTAAATGGTGTCGGTGGCGGTGACCTTGCCTGTGCCGTCCACGACGGCCACCTTGACGCCTGTGCGCAGTCCCGGGTCCAGGCCCAGCGTGGCCCGGTTACCGGCGGGGGCGGCCAGCAGGACATCGCGCAGGTTGGCGGCAAACACGCGCACGGATTCCTCCTCCGCCGCCTGGAACAAGCGGACACGTAGGTCCACCGAGAGCCGGGTGAGGATGCGGGTGCGCCAGGCCAGGCGGGCGCCCGTCATAAGCCAGGAGTCCGCGGCCCGCCCGGTTTCGGCAATGCCCAGCGAATGCGCCACAGCATTTTCATAGGCATCGCGGGCGCGGGCCTGCGCGTCGGCGTCGCGCGTGTCGGCCTCCGCCAAGTCCAGACCCAGCACGCCTTCCTTTTCACCGCGCAGCAAGGCCAGCACGCGGTGGCTGGGCAGGGTGTGCGGCGGCTGGGCAAAGTCAAAGTAGTCCTTGAACTTCTCGCCTTCCACGCCCTTGCCCGTTTTCACGGATGAGCGCAGGCGCCCGGTCTTCCACAACCGCTCGCGCAGTTCCCCCACCAAGGCTGCGTCCTGGCCGGCCCGTTCGATGAGGATGGCGCGGGCGCCGGCCAGGGCGTCGTCGGCGGTGGCCACGGCGTGCTCCGGGTTGTGGAAGACCGGGCGCCTGCGCTCATCCGTGAAAACGGGCAAGGGCGTGGAAGGCGAGAAGTTCAAGGACTACTTTGACTTTGCCCAGCCGCCGCACACCCTGCCCAGCCAC
>JBAUMA010000598.1:0-4394 GCA_049578485.1 Specibacter sp. | reverse complement strand
GCTTCTCCCTTGCCGCGGCAAGGGACACCGCCGGCGCTCTGGCCGGCGCAGACGGCCGCGGCCTCTCCGCCGCGGCGGTGGAATGCGCCGTGGAGGGGCTCATCAACCAGTCGTTAGTGCTGGCCGAGGACGATCCGGACACCGGTTTTGTGCGGTTCCGAATGCTGGAGACCGTGCGTGAATATGCCGCCCTGCGCCTGGCCGACGCCGGCGAGGAGGCCGCCGTCGAACAGGCCATGTCGGCGTGGGCGGTGGAGTTCTCGCTGCGCGGGCTGGCCAACAGTGCCGGGCCCGCCCAACTGGAAACCATCCGCCTGGTCACGGCCGAACAGGAGAACCTGCTGCACGTCTTACGGACCGCGATGACCTCCGCGGCCGGGGGTCCGGACGCCGCCGGCACGGTATACGCCGTCTTTGGCCTGCTGGCCAGCTACTGGTCCCAGCGGGGCATGCATGGGGAGGTGTTTACACTGGCCGAGCAGATCATGAATGCCACGGCGGGCTACGAACCCGAGCCGCGAACGGTGGACGCTGCCGTCTTTGCACTGTCAGTGATTGGCGTGACCACCATGATTTTCAACCTCCGCAAGGGCGCCGCCGCCCGTGCCCGCCTGCGCCGGATCCACCGCTCGGGGCTGGTGCTTATGCCGCGGATGGATGCGATGCTCCGGCTGATCCTGGTGGCCGGCAACGAGGACCGCGCCATGGCTCTTTTGGCACAGTTGCGCCACGACGGCGACGATGACGTGGCGGCCCTGGCCACTTTGTTGAGCGGCTTGTGGGCGGAAAACAACGGCGACCCTGCCCTGGCCACGAGTTACGCGGAACGGTCCTTTGTGCTGGCCGAAAAATTGCAGGACACGTGGTCTGCCGGCTCCGCGGCGGACAATGCGGCGCAACTCCACAGCCAAAGCGGCAGGCCCGAGCAGGCCATCGTCTGGGCCCGGCGGGCGATCGACCGACTGGCCCGCGTGGGAGCGGACCCCGACGTTCGTTCCGCCACCATCCTGCTGGCGCTCAACCACGCCGCCCTGGGCGAAACCGCACAGGCCAGGGCGGCCCTGTCCCTGGTGGATTCCATGCCGCCCGTGGGCGAATTCCAATCGGACATCTACCTGCTGGAGACCGCCGCGGCCGCCGAGATTGCCTTCGCCGCGAACGACGACGACGAGGGCCTGCGCCTGTACCGCTCCCTGGGCACACCCACCAGGGGACGGCGCAACGAAGGCCCCATGGGCTTGATTGTTGCTGCCGCGCAGATCTGCGCCGAGTTGCTGCACCATGAGGGCGCGACCGTCGATGCCACGGTCATCCGTGCCGTGAAAAGGCTGCGGCAGGCTGGCATCGCGTCGCTGCGCATGTCGCCAACACTCATTGACCGGCCTGTGCAGGGCACCGCCGCACTGGCGGTCGGTTCATGGCACTCCCATACGGCCGCGCGTGGGAGCCGGCGCGCCGCCGTCGGACTTGAACTCATGGCCATGGCCGGACTGCTGGCAAGCCGCCAGGACGAGTCCGTGCTGCGCAGGGACCTCCACGAAGCCTCCGCGAAGCAACGGCACGGCTCCGAGGCGCTTCTTAACGCAGAAAGTTCGGTGGCCGTCCTTGCCAATGACAAAGCCGGGACCACCGAACGATTGTTGCTGCTGCTTTCAGACCCGGTGCTGCGGGGCGTTTAGGCCTTTCGCATGTAGGCACGGACGGTCAGCGGCGCGAAGATGGCCACGATGACCAGCGCGCCGACCACGGCCCACACGGCCGCCATGCCGATCTGGCCGTTGTTGGCGAGTTCGCGAACGGCCGTCACCACATGGGAGACGGGGTTGACGTTGGAGAATGCGCGCAGCCAGGACGGCAGGCTGTCGGCCGGGACAAACGCGTTGGACAAGAACGTCAGCGGGAACAAGATGATCATGCTCATGCCCTGGACGCTGGAGGCGCTGCGGGCGATGACGCCGAAGAACGCCCAGATCCAGCTGACCGACCAGGCGCAGAACATGACGAGCAGTCCGGCCAGGACCACGTTGCCGAAGCCGCCGGCCGGGTGGTAACCCATGATCCAGCCGGTGGTGAACGTCAGGGCGATGGCGATGGCGTAGCGCAGGGTATCCGTCAGCAGAGCCCCTGCCAGTGGGGCGATGCGGGCGATCGGCAGGGACTTGAACCTGTCGAAGACGCCCTTGTCCATGTCTTCACGCAGCTGAACGCCGGTGACCATGGATGTGGTGATGACCGTCTGGACCAGGATGCCGGGAATCATCAGCGGCAGGTACTGCTGGACGTTGCCGGAGATGGCGCCGCCGAAGATATAGGCGAACATCAGCGTGAACAGGATGGGCTGGACGGTCACGTCGATCAGCTGTTCGGGGGTGCGCTTGATCTTCAGCAGGCCGCGCCACGCCATGGTGAGGGTGTTTTCGAGGATTTGTTTGGGCCCCACGTAGTTCCGCAGGGATCCGGTGCTGTTCAAGAGGGCTGGGGTTACTGTGCTCATCGTGCGGTCTCCAATTCGGGCGTGGCGGCATCATTTTCGGCCGCGCCGGTGTCGTGGCCGGTCAGGGTCAGGAACACCTCATCAAGGGTGGGTTGCTGGACCGAGATCTCCTGGACGGCAATCCCGTCACGGCGCAGGGCCACGAGCAGATCCGTGACCAGGTCCGCGTGCTGCATGGGGGCGGTCAGCCGGGCGGCTTCGGGCGTGACTGCGGATTCAACGCCGAGCGTGGTACGGATGAGTTCGCGGGCCGCCGGGATGTCGGCGCCGTTGACGAGCCGCAGCTGCAGGGCGGCGGTGCCGACCGAGGACTTCAGCTCGTCGCTGGTGCCTTCGGCAACGACGCGGCCCTTGTCGATCACTGCCACCCGGTCCGCGAGCTGGTCCGCCTCATCCAGGTACTGGGTGGTAAGCAGGACCGTTGAGCCGCCGGCCACCAGGCGCCGGATGGTGTCCCACATCTGGCCGCGGGTGCGCGGGTCCAGGCCCGTGGTGGGCTCGTCCAGGAAGATCAGCGGCGGCTGCGCAATCAGGCTCGCCGCCAGATCCAGCCGGCGGCGCATGCCACCGGAGAAGTTCTTCAGCGGCCGCTTGGCCGCCTCGGTCAGGCCGAACTCCTCCAGCAGCTCCGCGGCCTTGCGCTTTGGGGCGGAACCCTTCAGGCCGAGCAACTTGGAGAACAGGACCAGGTTCTCGGTGGCGCTGAGATTCTCATCCACCGACGCGTATTGGCCGGTGACGCCGATGAGCTGGCGGACGATCTGCGCCTCGGAGCGGACGTCGAAACCAAAGATCTTGGCCTCCCCCGCGTCCGGGCGCAGCAGCGTGGCCAGCATCGAGATGGTGGTGGTCTTGCCGGCGCCGTTGGGGCCCAGTACGCCGTAGACCGTGCCCGTCTTGACGGCGAGGTCCACGCCATCAACGGCACGATTGCTGCCAAAAAGTTTGACCAGACCGTGGGCCTCGATGGCCAGCTCGGTGGGTCGGGATATAGATACCATGATCGGTTCCTTTGCTAAACAAGGTGTCCGTGCTTCTTGGTATCAATATTTCCGTGCGCCGCTTACACGCGGCTTACATGGGGCTTACGGGCCCTTACGCGCCGATCGAACGTACATTAGATGCGCATGGTGCCGCGGCGGATAGGCACCTAATGTACGTTCGAGGAGCTTCACCGCGGCTGCCAACCCCGGGACCTGAGCGCATTGGCCACTTTTCGCACGGCGGCGGGACTGTCCCCTCGGACGTCGTCACGGGATATCCTCAATTCCTCCCATCCCAGGGACCTCGTCGTCTCCAGCCTGCGGATGTCGCGCAAGTACTGATCGGGCGCGTTGTGGTGGGCGCCGTCGTATTGCAGGCTCAACCGGCACCGGCGGTAGGCGCCGTCCGGCCACAACTGCGGGCGGCCCCACTCGTCGCGAACCACAATGTTCAGTTCGGGCTCGGGCAGGCCCGCCTGGACCAGCGCCAGCCGCAGATAGGTCTCGGGCGGCGAGTCCGCACCCACACGAATCAATTCCAGGGCGGCCCGGGCGTTCCGCAGGCCCCTCAGCCCTGGATGCCGCGCCACCACGGTCAGCAAATCCTCCACGGTACAAATGGGCTCGCGCGGCGATGGGAAGTCCGGCCCGTGACTGCACACCAGGAAATCTCCGGCCGCCACCAGGTCCTCCAGGGACAGGCACGCGGCGAGATCCAGCCATGTTCGCGCAGGGCTCGTGAGCCTGACAAGGCCGAGCCGGCAAATTTCCCCGTCGGAGAGGGCAAGCCTGTGCCCCACCACGTTCACCCGTCGCGGAGCTCCCGACCACGCCGGATTCGCCAAATGAATCTGCCAGTCATTGTCGGGCCCGGGCGGAAGCGGGATCCCCCACAGCTGCGCGGCCGACAGATGGCT
>JBAUMA010000597.1:0-2458 GCA_049578485.1 Specibacter sp. | reverse complement strand
GGTGTAGCTGTTCGCTACACCGGCCCTCTCCAGAAGCCAGGCTTCCGACGCGGGGTCTTAGACCTCGGTCAGAACCTTTGTTGCCTGCGGGTCCACGGCGATGCCGGGGCCGAACGTCGTGGTGACGGTCGCCTTCTGCAGGTAGCGGCCCTTGGAAGCGGACGGCTTCAAACGAAGCACCTCTTCCAATGCCGCTGCGTAGTTCTCGGCCAGCTTGACGGCGTCGAAGGACACCTTGCCGATGATGAAGTGCAGGTTGGAGTGCTTGTCGACGCGGAAGTCGATCTTTCCACCCTTGATGTCGTTGACTGCCTTGGCGACGTCGTTGGTCACCGTACCGGTCTTCGGGTTCGGCATGAGGTTACGCGGGCCAAGAACCTTACCCAAACGGCCAACCTTACCCATGAGGTCAGGGGTGGCAACGGCTGCGTCGAAGTCGGTCCAGCCGCCCTGGATCTTTTCGATCAGTTCGTCGGTGCCAACCCAGTCGGCGCCGGCTGCGATAGCAGCCTCGGCACGCTCACCCGTTGCGAAAACGAGGACGCGTGCGGTCTTGCCGGTACCGTGGGGCAGGTTGACCGTGCCACGGATCATCTGGTCTGCCTTGCGAGGGTCTACACCCAAGCGGAAAGCAACCTCGACGGTGGCGTCGAACTTGGACGGGTTGGTGTCCTTGGCGAGCTGGATGGCCTCGAACGGTGCGTATACCTTCTCCGCATCGATCTTGGCCAGGGCTGCCTCATATGCTTTGCTGCGCTTTGCCATGCTGCTGTTTCTCCTTGTGCAGTTGTGGTCGTTAGGACCGCGCTGGGCCCTGCCACTACGTACGTCGCCCGCCCACACTGTGGTGAGTGGCCGGCGTCGCTCTTTATGATTTGTTGTTTCGATGATCTCGACAAGCTCGATCAACGGGTGATGGTCTCGACAAGCTCGACCACCGGAAGAGGGTTTTAGGCCTCGACCGTGATGCCCATGGAGCGGGCGGTGCCGGCGATGATCTTCTCGGCGCCTTCGATGCTCGTGGCGTTGAGGTCAACCATCTTCTGGTTGGCGATCTCGGTGACCTGGGCCTTCGTCAGCTGGGCAACCTTGACGGTGTGCGGGGTAGCTGAACCCTTGGCAACGCCTGCAGCCTTTTTGATGAGCTCTGCAGCCGGCGGGGTCTTGGTGATGAAGGTGAAGGAACGGTCTTCGTAAACCGTGATTTCAACCGGGATAACGTTTCCGCGCTGGGATTCCGTGGCAGCGTTGTACGCCTTGCAGAATTCCATGATGTTGACACCGTGCTGGCCAAGCGCCGGACCGATGGGCGGTGCCGGGTTAGCGGCGCCTGCCTGGATCTGCAGCTTGATAAGGCCGGTGACCTTTTTCTTGGGAGCCAATGTAGGGTCCTTCTCTCAATATCTTTCCTAGGACGACGGAGCGCGTCCAAGGTGGGTGGCCGAATGGCGTCCGGCCGAACGCTGCGCGGCAACTAAGCAAATGGCTGCGCAGCGAAATCAGTGGTTCAACTAGATCTTGGTGACCTGGTTGAAGGCGAGCGTAACCGGGGTTTCGCGCTCGAAGATGGAAACCAGCACAACGAGCTGCTGGGATTCCGGCTTGATCTCGGAGATCGTGGCGGAGAGGGTCTCGAACGGACCGTCCTTGACGATGACGGCCTCGCCGACCTCGAAGTCGATTTCCGCGTCGCTGGGATCGTGACGCAGCGGAACGCCGGTCTCTTCGGCCTGCTGCTCCTCGAAGATCGGGGCAAGCATGGAGAAGACCTCGTCCAGGCGCAGCGGCACGGGGTTGTGGGCGTTGCCCACGAAGCCGGTGACACCGGGGGTGTGGCGGACAACGCCCCAGGAAGCATCCGTCAGGTCCATGCGGACCAGGACGTAGCCGGGGATGCGAACACGGTTCACAACCTTGCGCTGAGCGTTCTTGATCTCGACGACTTCTTCCATCGGGACCTGAACTTCGAAGATGTAATCTTCCATGTTCAGCGACAGGCTGCGGGATTCCAGGTTGACCTTGACGCGGTTTTCGTAACCTGCGTAAGAGTGGATGACATACCAGTCGCCTTCCTGGCGACGCAGCTTGGCCTTGAATTCCTCGGCCGGGTCAACTTCGGGCTCGGCGGGTTCGACGTCGGCAGTTGCCTCGGCGTCCTCGGCTGCTTCGGCGTCGGCGGCGGGCGCATCGACGTCGTCGGCTACCTCAGCGTCGGCGACGGGCGCCTCTTCGCTGGCAGTGTCCTCGGCGGCATCAAGGTCAGCACTGATGGCAGCATCAGCAACCACAGTGTCCAAGTCCTGCTCACTGTAAGTTGCCTCGGGCTCCTGATCAGACACGAATTTCCTGCTTTCCTTGTGCGTTTCTTAAATGGCTCAAACCGACCCATGCCGAGATTACGGCGGGGCCGGCCAAAGTTGAGCGTTTACTGCTCGGTGGAGACGTGACCGCCAAAGAC
>JBAUMA010000596.1:0-4815 GCA_049578485.1 Specibacter sp. | reverse complement strand
GGCCCTGGGTGTGGCCACGGCGAACCTGGACAAGGAACAGCAGGCGCTTGCCGAGATTGCCGAGCGCCTGGCCGCGGCCCAGGAAGCCCCCGCGGAGGCCGAGCCCGCCATGGACGAGCGGGACGCGCTGGCCGCCCAGGCGTCGGCGGCGCGGGCCGTGGAGATGGAATCGCGGCTGTCACTGCGCAGCACCGAGGAACAGCTCAATGCCGTGCGCAATCGTGCCGCAGCACTGGAACGTGCCGCCGCCACGGAAAGGATGGCACGCGAGCAGGCTGCCGTGCGGGCCAAACGGCGCCGCCAGCAGGCAAAAAAGGCCGCCGCCGTGGCCGCCGCCACGGCGCACATCCTGCTCTTTGTCGACGCCTCGATCGAGCTGGCCGAACAGGAACGGGACGCGGCCGAGGAACTGCGGGCCGGGCGCGAGGTGGAGCTGATGGCCGTACGCTCCGCCACGCTGGCGCTGGAGGTGGAACTGGCCACGCTGACGGACTCCGTGCACAAGGACGAGCTCGCCCGGGCGGCGCAGCGCCTGCGCATCGAGAGCCTGGAAAACAAGTCCATCGAGGAACTCGGCCTGACCGTGGACCACCTGCTCACGGAGTATGGACCAGACACCTTGGTCCCGGCCGGCCCGGGCGAGGCCGCCGACAAGTGGGCCGAGCTCCGGGTGGCCGTGGACGACGACGGCGCCGAAGTCCCTGAAGGCGTGCCGTTTGTGCGAGCGGAACAGGAAAAACGGCTCAAGCGGGCCGAACGTGACTTGGCCGCCCTGGGCAAGGTCAACCCGCTGGCGCTAGAGGAGTTTGCCGCGTTGGAGGAACGCCACCAATTCCTGGCCACCCAGCTGGAGGACCTGAAATCCAGCCGCCGCGACCTGATGGACATCATCAAGGAAGTGGACCAGCGCGTGGAGGAGGTCTTCACGGCCGCCTACGCCGACACCGCCGTGCAGTTTGAGCGGGTCTTTGGCAGGTTGTTCCCGGGCGGTGAGGGCCGGCTGGTGCTCACGGATCCGAATGACATGCTGACCACGGGCATCGAGGTGGAGGCGCGCCCGGCCGGCAAGAAGATCAAGCGGCTGTCGCTGCTTTCGGGCGGGGAGCGTTCATTGACGGCCGTTGCGCTGCTGGTGGCCATCTTCAAGGCCCGGCCGTCACCGTTTTATGTCATGGATGAGGTGGAAGCCGCCCTGGATGACACGAACCTGGGCCGGCTCCTGACCATTTTTGAGGAACTGCGCGAATCCAGCCAGCTCATCATCATCACCCACCAAAAGCGGACCATGGAAGTTGCCGACGCCCTCTACGGGGTCTCCATGCGTGGCGACGGCGTCTCCACCGTCATCAGCCAACGCATGGACCGCTCAGCCCCGTCTATGTTGCAGTAGTTGGACTGGATAGCGCATTCCGACGCGATTTTCGTCCAACAAGTGCAACATAGACGGGGGGTTAGGAGGGCAGGGGCTTGGTGAACGCCAGGAACGGCAGGGTTGCCGGGTCCGCATCCACATCAAAGAGCGGCTCGTAGCCCGTGTTGAGGTACAGGTGGCGGGCCTCGGGCTGGCGCGGACCGGTGGTCAAGTACACCTTTGCGTAGCCCTGCGCGGTGGCCGCGTCCTCAAGCTCGGCCAGCACCAGCCGTCCCAGTCCGCGCCGGCGGTGGTCCGAATGGGTCCAGATCCGCTTGAATTCGGCGGTGTCCGCGGAATACCGGCGGAAGGCGCCGCCGGCCACCGACTGGCCGTGCTCCTGCAGGATCAGCAGGGCCCCGCCGGGTGCGGCAAACTCCCGGGCCGGGTATTTGTTCAGTTCCTTGACCGCGGAACCTGCCCCGAAAAGACCGGCATAGCGGGTTTCGTATTCCAGGGCCAGCTCATCAAGTAGTGGCCGAACTCGTGGATCGTCCATGGGCAGGGACAGGACGGTGACGTCCGCGGCGCTGGCCGGGACGGGGCGGGCCAGCGCTCCGGGGATCCGGGCTACGGTTTCAAGGGTCATGACTCAAATCCTTCCTTGCAGTGCGGGTAGTGCGGGATTCTGCACGCGGGCGGCCAGGGCACGCAGCACGGAGCGGGCCAGGGCGTCGTTTTCCCGGAAAGGTGCGGCGTTGCTGCGTGGACGGGCGAACGCTCCCGAGCCCCACGATGAGGTAAACGGTCCCACGGCAAAGATCCATTCCTGCCGTTCACCCAGCGGGCCCACCAGCTGGTGGGAACCGTCCACCAGCAGCCGCCCGGTGGACACAGCGCCGTCGGCGGAGAGCAGCAGTTGTTCGGATCCGGTGCCATTGGCGTGCAGGCCGGCCAACACCGGGTTGGCCGAACGGACCACGGTGGGCTCCGGCAGCCTGGCCTCGATGAACGCCGCCGCCCGCACCTCCACGGGGGATTGGGCCGAGCCGGCCACGAATTCTCCGGTGGCCTCGTCCATGGAAACGGACAGTCCGGGGCCCAGGAATTCCAGCAGCCCGGCCCGGTGGATGGCCAGTATTTGGCGGAGCCGGTGCGGCGGCGGCCCGGAGTCCACGAAGCTAAAGAAGCCGTGCCACCAGCCGTGTACGGCCGCCTGCGAAGCAGCCGTGAGGCGGTCGGCGGGCACCAGGGAGGCCAGGTCCATGTAGGCCCGCAGGAGCCCCAGGAACAAGGCGAGTGACTCGGGGTGGTCGCCGCCGTCCCGCACCCGGAGATCGTTGGCGATGTATGCCGAAACGGCGTCCCGGACTTCGGCATGGTCGGTGAATTGGGTTCCCGCCAGCGGGTGGTCCAGCCGTTCAAAGTCCAGGTGCAGGGCAGTGTCCGGCACGGCCGCAGCCACCAGCGACGTCCGTTCCGGGCTGTACCAGTCGAGCTCCCGGAACCTGCTCGAGAACTCGTCCCAGCCCAGGCTGACCCGCTCCGGACTGCCGGTGAACAGCTCCCGATAGTAGGCGTAGCCGGCGTCCTTGGCGATGAGGGGCCACAATTGGGTGCGGAAATCGAGTTCACCGTGCCGCGCCAACAAAGCCTGCACCGTGGCCGAGGTGAAAAACAGCGGAGACCCGGGCGCCTCGCCGCGCAGGGTGGCGGAAATTTTCGAGTGATAGGGCACCCCACGCCGCGATCCGGCCCACAACCGGGGTTCGGCGCCGGAGGGCGCATAGCCGAGCTCGCCGTCGTCGTGCTCCACAAACCGCCCGCCCCGGCCCTCCATCAGCAGCACCACCAAGTCCACGAACGCGAGCCCCATGCCGGCGACGATCACGTCCGCACCGGGCGTGAGCGGGCTGTAATCGACATCCGTGGTGTAGGCGGGAGCGGCATGGAAGCCGCCGTGCCGGCGGGCGAAGTCCGTCCATGCGGCGGAAGTGCCGTTCGCTTGCGCATCGCTGTGGCCAACGGCGAGCACGACGACGTCGGCCGGCACTTGGGTGCCCCCGGCAAGGCGTACCAGGTGCCGGTCCCCGTGGACGGGGGAGGCGTCGATGGAAACGGCCGTGTCCCGGTGGACGGTGACGGCGGCGTGCGGGGTCAGTGCGGCCACTGCCCGGCGGAAGAACCATTCCAGGTAGGTGCTGTGGAGCCGGCGGGTGGGAAAGGACTCAGGCGTCAGCGCCTCGGCCTCGGCCTGCAGTTCCGCCTGCAGCACGGGGGCGTCAGCCAGCGTGCCGGCTGCCACGGCGGCCGCCCAGACGGCCAGGTCCGGGCCGTCCGCAATCGGGCCCTCACAGACCACGGACTGGTCCGTGAACATGGTCACGTCCCCGGCCGTGGAATTGAGCATCAAGCCGGGGTCCTGCTCGTAGCGCCATATGCGCCCGGAGCCGGGCGTGAACGGTTCCACCACGTGGATGGCCATCTCACCGGTGAACAATTCGGGCCGGTTGGCGGCAAGCCGTTCCAGCAGCCCGGCCGTGCGAGGGCCGCCGCCAATGAAGACAAGCGTGGGGGTTTCGGCGTTCATCTGGGCTCCTGTTTCTGCCTGGCGGACCGGGTGGGATTCCCCATGCTAGGCAGCCCGGACCGCGCCGGCACAGGCCGCAGACACGCCCGTTCACCCTTCGTCATGGCAGGTCAACGAAGGAAAAGAACCGACATGTGACGCCGTGCGACCGACGGTGACGCAGTGCAACGTCCGCCTTGGAACGTGTCCCCTGAGGCACCTAGATTTGCAGCCATCGAACAACCGCACATCGAGACTAGGAAACGAGGTGGCACATGGGCACCACGTCAAGCGACGTAGTTCAGCCGGCCCTCAAACCGGCAGCCGCCGGCACTGCAGGCGACGAGGCAAGGGACCCCGGAACGCCGGCACGCGGCACAGCTGCAGATACCCGCAACGCCGAAACACACAACGCACACGGTGGGACCCCGGCCACCGCCGCACGGCCCCGAGCCGACTACTCCGGCTACCGGCTGGTCGCCGCGAAACATCCCTGGCGCTGGGTGGGCACCGTAGTGGTGGCGCTCGGCGTGGCCGCCATCGCCTGGTCGCTGGCCACCAACCCGCGCTGGGAATGGGGCGTGGTGGCGCAATGGTTCACCGCCGAATCCGTGCTGCGCGGCCTGGGCGAAACCCTGAAGCTGACGGTCATCGCCGGCACACTCGGCTTTGTCCTTGGCTTTGTGCTGGCCCTCATGCGGCTCTCCGCCTCACCGCTGCTGGTCTCGGTGTCCTGGACGTTCTCCTGGATCTTCCGGTCCACCCCGTTGCTGGTGCAAATGCTGCTCTGGTACAACCTGGGCTACCTGTACGAGAAGATCAGCCTCGGCATCCCGTTCACCAGCATCAACTTCTTCGAGGTACAGACCACCACGCTGATCAGCCAATTCGCGGC
>JBAUMA010000595.1:0-2165 GCA_049578485.1 Specibacter sp. | reverse complement strand
CCCATGCACCCGTACCGCATGCAGCAGCTGATCACCCTGCGCGGCAAGGACAAGGTCATCAACGTCAGCCAGCGGGCCAGCCTGTACAGCACCATTGAAAGGCTCACCCGCGACGGGATGATCAAGGTGGCCGAGATCGAGCGGGACGGCCAGCGCCCCGAGCGCTCTGTTTACGAAATTACCGACGCCGGCCGCGCCACCGCACACGACTGGCTCACGGACATGCTTTCCATCCCCAAGCGCAGTTTCCCCGACTTTTATGCGGCCCTGGCCCATGCACCCGTGCTGGATCCGGCGGTGCTCAAGGAACTGCTGGGAACCCGCCGCGGGCTGGTTGCAGCCGAGGTGGCGGAGCTGGGTGGGGAGTTGGCAGCCATCAGGGGTTTTCTGCCCCGGGTGGTGTTGCTGGATACCGAGCTGATCCTGCAAACCCGCGCCACGGAGCTGGCTTACCTCGATGACGTCCTGGCCGAACTGGAGTCCGGCACCTTGACCTGGAGCCGGGAATCCTTGGAGCTGCTGTCCAAGGCCAACGAACCACACCCCTAGCCGCGCCCGTTGGTCGAGCCTGTCGGGACCTGGTCTGCGGATTTCGACAGGCTCAATCACCGGGCACCCACAAACTTTTCATCACCTCTATTCAAGGATCATCATGAAAGCCTCCGCACCACCCATTGGGAAAGCCCGCTCGATCGCGCTTATCTCCTTGTTCCTGGCCTCCTTCATGGAGCTGTTGGACGCCACGATCGTCAACGTTGCCCTGCCCGACATCGAGCGGTCCCTCGACGCGCACAACGCCGAACTCCAGTGGATGGTGGCCTCGTACACGCTGGCACTGGCCATCGGCCTGATCACCGGCTCACGGCTGGGTGACATTTACGGGCGCAAGAAGATGTTCATCATCGGTCTGGTTGTCTTCACCTTGTCGTCGGTTCTGTGCGGGTTGGCCCAGAACCCGGAGATGCTGATCGCCTCCCGCGCACTGCAGGGCTTCGCCTCCGCGTCGATGATCCCGCAGGTCCTTTCCAGCGTGCAGGTCATGTATAAGCCGAAGGAGCGCGCCGGCGCCATGGCAGGCTTCTCCGCACTGGCCGGCGTGGCCGCCGTGTCGGGCCCCATCCTGGGCGCTATCTTGACCGATTCCAACCTGTTCGGCTGGGGCTGGCGCACCATCTTCTTTGTCAACGTCCCGGTCGGCATCTTCGCGGTCATTTGCGCCATGAAGTTCGTGCCCGAGTCATTCGCACCGGTCCGGCACAAACTTGACCTCTCCGGCGTCGTGGTCCTGGCCGTCGGCATGCTCTCCATCCTGTACCCGCTGACCATGGGCCGCGAGGATGGCTGGCCGCTGTGGACTTTCCTGATGATGGCGTTCGGCCTGCTTGTGCTGGTCGGTTTTGTGCTGCTGCAGCACCGCGAGGAGAAGCACGGCGGCGAGCCCCTCGTGCCGGTGTCCATGTTCAAAAGCCGTTCCTTCGCAGCCGGCATCGTCATGATGTTCCTGTTCTTCATCCCCATGAACGGCTTCTTCCTGATCCAGACCCTGTTCCTGCAACTCGGCCTGGAGTATCCGATCCTGAGAGCGGGCCTGACCATGATCCCGTTCTCGGTGATGGTCCCGATCCTGGCCGGCCTGTCCGCCGCGATCCTGGCCAAGAAGATCGGCCGCGTCGTACTGCAGCTGGGCCCGCTGGTCATTGCCGTCGGCTTTGTGGTGCTGATCTTCACTGTCCAGGCCAACGGCGGCGGCGTCACTCCGTGGCATTTGATCGCGGGCCTGGCGTTGAGCGGCGCCGGATTCGGCATGGTGGTGGCCCCCGTGGGCATCTTCGTGCTCTCCGAGGTGCCGGTGAAGTTTGCCGGTGCGGCCTCGGGCCTGTTCAACACCACCAGCCAACTCTCCGGGGCGCTGGGTGTGGCGATCGTGGGCACCTTGTTCTTCAACGGGATCGAATCCAGCAAGGCCCACAGCCAGTCGGGCGTGTTCATTGACGGCTTCACCTCCACCATGTGGCTCATGGCCGGCGGCATGGTGCTGGCGGCGGTCGCGGCATCGTTCCTGCCACGCTGGGCGTCCGAGGCGGATGTCTCGGATGAGGAAGCGTCCATCTCCGCTTAATTCCTTAAAGTACGACGGCGGCCGGTGGCCCGGTAACTCCGGTCAC
>JBAUMA010000594.1:0-1758 GCA_049578485.1 Specibacter sp. | reverse complement strand
GGGCACATCACCCCCGGTGCGGGCGCTCTGCGAGCGTCCTGCCCCGGGGGTGATGTGCCCCCTCAACTGTTTTTTGGGGCGTGACAAACGCCACAGCGAAAAAACTTTGCACTCTGCAGAAAATAGTGCAAACTTTTACTTTGTGACCGAAAGTGCAAAATCTTGTGCCGTGCATGGCCTGCGCGCACGCAAACGTGAAGCCACCAGGTCCGCCATCACGACGGCGGCCCGGCTTGCCACTGCCCAAAAGGGCCTCAACGGCTTCACCATTGAACAGTTGTGTGAGGAAGTCGGCATCTCCCGGCGCACCTTCTTCAACTACTTCCCGTCCAAGGAAGACGCCATTGTGGGGCACCTTTTGGACGAGTTTCCCGCCGACGCCATGGGCGTCTTCATCGCCGGCGGCAGCCCCGAGTCCGGGGTGGAACGTGGGCCCAACGGACTCACCACCTCCTTGTTGCGGGATTTGTATGAGCTGACCTGCGCCATGGTGGATGAAATGGACTTCACCCGGGAGCACCTGCACGACCTCGTCGCCGCGATGAAGGTTGAACCGCAGCTCATGATGAAAATGATGGGCAGCGCCGAAACCCGCGAACACGAGTTTGCCTCCGTCATCGCCCAACGCGAGGGCCTGCCGCCCGAAGACCCGGTGGCGCTCCTGGCAGCCAACGTGTTTGGCGCCTTGACCCGGCGGTCGAGCCAAACTTTCTTTTCAGAACAAAACACGCGCACCTACCGCGACATCCTGGCCGAGAATCTCCAGTCGGTCCACCAATTCTTCGTTTATTCACACTTATCCACCAGAGGGGCTCCATGAGTACCGCATTAAAGACGGGGCAACCGCTCCTGCTGACCCAAAAGAGAATCTGGATCATCTTCTCCGCCTTGATTGCGGGCATGCTGCTCTCCAGCCTCGACCAGACCATCGTCTCCACCGCCATGCCCACCATCGTGGGCAAGCTCGGCGGGGTGGCACACCAGACGTGGATCACCACCGCGTACCTGCTGGCCACCACCATCGTGATGCCCATCTATGGCAAGCTCGGTGACGTGTTGGGCCGGCGGAACCTGTTCCTGGCCGCCATCGCCATCTTCACCCTCGCCTCGATCGGCTGCGCGTTTGCCACCGATTTCTGGGGCTTCGTGATCTTCCGCGCCATCCAGGGCCTCGGCGGCGGCGGTTTGATGATCCTCTCGCAGGCCATCATCGCCGACATCGTCCCGGCCAATGACCGTGGCAAGTACATGGGCCCGCTGGGCGCCATCTTCGGCCTCTCCGCAGTGGCCGGCCCCCTGCTGGGCGGCTACTTCGTGGACCACCTGACCTGGGAATGGGCCTTCTACATCAACATCCCGATCGGTATCGCAGCGTTCATCGTCGCGTTCTTCGCCTTGACGCTGCCGTCCAAGAAGGTCACCAAGAAGATCGACGTCATGGGCGTGGTGTTCTTGTCGATCGCCACCACCTGCCTGATCTTCTTCACCGACTTTGGCGGCAAGACCGACGGCTGGACCTCGCTGACCACCTGGGCGTGGGGCGCGGGCCTGATTGCCGCCGTCGCGCTCTTCATCTTCACCGAATCCCGGGCCGTGGATCCGATTATCCCGCTGTCGCTGTTCAAGAACCCGATCTTCCTGAACTCCACGGCCATCGGTTTCGTGTTGGGCATGGGCATGTTCGCCGCCCTGGCGTTTGTGCCGACGTTCCTGCAGATGTCCTCGGGCACGTCCGCCGCAGAATCCGGCCTGCTCATG
>JBAUMA010000593.1:0-3694 GCA_049578485.1 Specibacter sp. | reverse complement strand
CATCCGTGCGGAGCTGTTTGAGCCCGGTATGCAGATCCTGCAGACCAAGGACCAGTACAACCAGCTGTTCACGATGCACGGCACCATCATGTTGCTGATGTTCGCAACACCGCTTTTTGCCGGTTTCGCCAACGTCATCATGCCCCTGCAGATCGGTGCTCCCGACGTCGCGTTCCCGCGACTGAACGCACTGGCCTTCTGGTTCTTCCTTTTCGGCAGCACCATCGCCGTCTCCGGCTTCATCACCCCGCAGGGTGCTGCGGCGTTTGGCTGGTTCGCTTACGCACCGTTGTCGAACACCACCTTCAGCCCCGGCGTCGGTGGCGACTTGTGGGTCTTTGGTCTGGCATTGTCGGGTTTCGGAACCATCCTGGGTTCCGTCAACTTCATCACCACCATCATCTGCCTTCGCGCACCGGGCATGACCATGTGGCGCATGCCTATCTTCACCTGGAACACGCTGATCACGGCGATCCTGGTCATGATGGCGTTCCCGCCGTTGGCTGCCGCACTGTTCGCACTCGGAGCCGACAGGCGCTTCGGAGCCCACATCTTTGACCCGGAAAACGGCGGCGCCATGCTGTGGCAACACCTGTTCTGGTTTTTCGGGCACCCCGAGGTGTACATCATCGCCCTGCCGTTCTTTGGCATCGTCTCGGAGATCTTCCCGGTCTTCAGCCGAAAGCCGATCTTTGGCTACAAGGGCCTGGTTTTCGCCACCATCTCCATTGCGGCCCTGTCCGTGACGGTGTGGGCCCACCACATGTACGTCACCGGCCAGGTCCTGCTGCCGTTCTTCTCCTTCATGACGATGCTGATCGCCGTTCCAACAGGCGTGAAGTTCTTCAACTGGATCGGCACGATGTGGCGCGGTTCGCTCACGTTTGAAACGCCCATGCTGTGGAGCCTCGGCTTCATCATCACGTTCCTCTTCGGAGGCTTGACGGGCATCATCCTGGCCTCCCCGCCGTTGGACTTCCACGTTTCGGACACGTACTTCGTTGTCGCCCACTTCCACTACGTGGTGTTTGGCACCGTGGTGTTCGCCATGTTCGCCGGCTTCTACTTCTGGTGGCCGAAGTTCACCGGGCGCATGCTCAACGAACGCCTGGGCAAGATCCACTTCTGGATGCTGTTCCTTGGCTTCCACGGCACGTTCCTGATCCAGCACTGGCTTGGTGTCCTGGGCATGCCGCGCCGCTACGCCGACTACATGGTGGAGGACAACTTCACCTGGATGAACCAGTTCTCGACCATTTCCTCGTTCGTGCTCGGTGCGTCGATGATCCCGTGGTTCTGGAATGTCTACATCACGTGGCGCAACGGCAAGAAGGTTGAAGTTGACGATCCGTGGGGCTTCGGTGCATCCCTTGAATGGGCCACGTCCTGCCCGCCGCCGCGCCACAACTTCACGTCGCTGCCGCGCATCCGTTCAGAGCGTCCTGCCTTGGATCTTCACCATCCCGAACTGGCCCCGCACTACCAGCCGGCCACCGTCGGTGCCGCGTCGAAGGGAGCTGGCAAGTGAAAATTGAAGCTTGGTTCTTCATCCTCCTTGGTTTGTTCTTCGTCCCCGTAGCAACCGTTTACGGTTTCATGGTCGAATGGCACGAGCACGTAGGCTTTTTGGCCATCTACCTCGTGGCCGGCCTGTGCCTGATGATCGGGATATACCTGTACTACACCGGAAACCGCGTTGGGCCCCGCCCCGAGGACCGGCTTGACGCCGAGATCCACGAGGGCTCCGGCGAACAGGGGCACTTCAGCCCCTGGAGCTGGTGGCCGCTGGTTCTGGGGTTGGCCTGCGCAACAGGCTTCCTGGGACTTGCCGTGGGCTGGTGGATACTGTTCCTTGGTGCCGGCTTTGCCGTGATCGCCTTGATCGGTTGGGTCTACGAGTACAGCCGCGGAGACCACGCGCACTAATTCCTGGCCGGCTATTGCAGCCCTGCCCAAGAATTAAAAAGGGACTGCCCGCCACTGAAAAGTGGCGGGCAGTCCCTTTGTGGTTCGTGGTGTGTTGCGCTGAGTTCGTGCGTTGCTCGGGTGGGGAGCCGGCTAGGACGGGTCGGTGAGATCCGTGAGCAGCAACTCGGCGAGTTGGTCCACCGCTTGGCGCACCTGCGCGTCGTCGGCATCTGTTGGGCCCACGGAGACTTCAACCTCGGTGCCGCACATAAAGTCAGCCGTCATGACCTCCAGGAGGGAGCGTCCGTCCACGGGCGACAGACCGGATTTTGCCAGTGTGACAGGCAGCCCCGTCCGGTTGACTGCGCGGACAAAGACCGCGGCCGGCCGGGCGTGCAGCCCAACGCTGGCCGCAATGGTGGCTTTCCGGGTGTACATTTCTTGCTCCTTGGTCAATAGATGCTTTACCTATTGAGAGTAGCGGTGTTTTAGGCTGTCTATGGTCACTTAAGGAGTTTCATGGGCTATTTGCTGCCGCCAGCCACCGACGTCCCCGGACGCCTCGAACGGGGCTCCGCCGTGTCCGTGCACGTCCAGCTGCGGGAGCTGTTGCGCGGTTACATCACCACCTTGGCAAAACCCGGCGGCCAACTGCCCTCCGAGCGGGACCTGGCGGAGCATTTCGGCGTTGCCCGGATGACTGTCCGCCACGCCATCGAGGCCCTGGTGGATGAGGATCTGCTTGCCCGGGTGGTGGGGGTTGGCACCTTTGTCTCGCACAAGAAACTTGACCTGCAGGTCAAGCTCACCTCCTATTCGGAGGAAATGCAGCGACGCGGCATGCGCCCGGCTGCCCGGACCCTGTCCTTTGAGCAAATCCCCGCCACGGCCCGTCTGGCGCGTGAACTCAACCTCGACGAGGGTCAGGCGGTCATTCGCTTCCGGAGGCTGCTGTTGGCCGACGAGGAGCCCATGAGCGTGGATGAAAACTTCATCCCAGCGTGGCGTGTTCCTGGCATCCTCGATGCGGGCCCGCCCACATCCCTCTACAACCTCCTCAGCGAACGCTACGGGCTGGTCATCGAGTGGGGAGAGGACATTGTGGAAGCCAACGCCGCCACCCCGTCCATCGCACGGCTGCTCAAGGTCGACGTCGGAGCCCCCGTACTGCGCATGGAACGCCACGCCTTTGTTTCCCAGGCCACGGTGGATTATTCCATCTCCTTCTACCGGGCGGACCGCTACAAGCTTCGCGTGCCACTGCAGCGCCCGGGAGTACGGACCAGGCGAGCCTACTGACCCGGCCAGCCCGCCCTGATTGTTGTGCTGCGGCCAGGCAGGTCCGGGCCGCCACGTCGAGTTCAACAACAGTCTCCGTCGTCCCCACCGCATAACCCAGCGGTTGGGCAAATGACGCCGTCAGGGCCCTGATCTCGTCTTGACAGGTCCGATGTGGTCCGGCCACGAACCGCGTTGCCGAGGCAGGACTTGCGCCCTCGGCTTCCCGCACCAGGGCCGATCCCAGCCATGGAGTTGTTCTTGCGGATCCACCCAGACACTGATCCAGCTCGATTCCGGGGTGTCCTGCGCCGTCGTGCCACGCGCCAAGCAGAGTCCTGTTCCAGCCGTCCTGGGCGCGCCAGCCCATGCGCCACTCCTGCTCACCGGGAGCCACCCAACCGGTCCGGACTTCGTGGACTGCCGCGGACTGGATGCGGTAGACGGCGGCAAGAGTGAAGTCGTCTTCGAGTGGCAGGTCCCGGTAGTCATGTCCTTGAGCTTGGTG
>JBAUMA010000592.1:0-1727 GCA_049578485.1 Specibacter sp. | reverse complement strand
TGCCATGACACTGAGCCCCAGCCACCCCCTGATGGATGGCCGCACCGCCAACTCGCCCCTGATCACCGCCTACAGGGGTGGCAAGCCCAGCCGCCGCCCCGTCTGGTTCATGCGCCAGGCAGGCCGTTCGCTGCCCGAGTACCGCGAGCTGCGCACCGGCACCACCATGCTTGAATCCTGCCTCAAGCCGGCCATGGCCGCCGAGATCACGCTGCAGCCGGTCCGCCGCCACGACGTGGACGCCGCCATCTTCTTCTCCGACATCGTCATCCCGCTCAAGCTGGCCGGCGTCGGCGTGGACATTGTCCCCGGCGTGGGCCCGGTGTTGGAGAAGCCCATCCGCACGGCCGAGGACGTGGCGAACCTGCCCGAGCTCACCGACGAGGCCCTCGAGCCCATCCGTGCGGCCGTGGCGTTGACGGTGGCCGAACTCGGCAGCACCCCGCTGATCGGCTTTGCCGGGGCGCCGTTCACGGTGGCCGCGTACATGGTGGAAGGCAAGCCGTCCCGCGACCACCTCGGCCCGCGCACCATGATGCACGCCCAGCCGGAAGTCTGGAAGGCCTTGCTGAACTGGGCCGCGGACGCCTCCGGGAAATTCCTGCGCGCCCAGATCGAGGCCGGTGCCAGTGCCGCCCAGCTGTTCGACTCCTGGGCGGGATCCCTGGGACTGGCCGATTACACCGAACATGTGGCCCCGGCGTCGTCCCGGGCCCTTGACCACGTCCGCGACCTGGGCGTGCCGCTGATCCACTTCGGCACCGGCACCTCGGAGTTGCTCGGGGCCATGCACGACGTCGGCGTGGACGTCATGGGCGTGGACTACCGGCTGCCCCTCGATGAAGCCAACCGGCGCCTGGGCGGGACGGTGCCGCTGCAGGGAAACATCGACCCCGCCCTGCTCAGCGCACCGTGGGAGGTGCTCGAGGCGCACGTCCGCGACGTCATTGCCGCCGGGGCCGCCGCGCCCGGGCACGTGCTGAACCTTGGCCACGGCGTGCCGCCGGAAACCGACCCGGCGGTATTGACCCGCCTGGTGGAACTCATCCACTCGATCGAACCGTAAACCCGGACAAACCGGACAAAGGGGACCCCATGGACCACGGAAAGCGCTACACAAAAATGCACCGCCCGGCTGCCAACCGGGCGGTGGTGGTGGGCGGCGGCATGTCCGGACTGGTTGCCGCGCTGGACCTGCAGGCCGCCGGCTGGCAGGTGAGCATTTACGACGCCGCCTCCTCCTGGGGCGGTTGCGTCGGGGTCCACGAGGTGGCCGGGGTGGTGTTGGACAGCGGGGCTGAATCGTTTGCAACGCGCAGCACCGCCGTGGCCGATCTCGCCGCCGAACTTGGCCTGGTGGACTCCATTACGACGCCGGACCCCTCCGGTGCGTGGGTGTGGCTTCCGGAGGGCCCGGTGCCGCTGCCGCGCACCGGAGTGCTCGGCATCCCCTCGGACTTCCATGCGCCCGAGGTGCGGGCAGCCCTTGGTGCCTCGGGAGTGCTGCGGGCGGGCCTGGATGCGAAAATGCCGTCCACCGTGGGCACCACCGAGGCGGTCTCCAGCGTGGCTGATCTGGTTCGGGCGCGTATGGGCCGCCGGGTCCTTGAACGTCTGGTGGCCCCGGTGGTGGGCGGGGTCCACTCGGCCGACCCGGAAATCCTTGACGTGGACATGGTGGCGCCCGGGCTGCGGGCAGGCATCCGCGAGCACGGCTCCCTGGCCGC
>JBAUMA010000591.1:0-1933 GCA_049578485.1 Specibacter sp. | reverse complement strand
GGCAGGCGCTGCGCCCGGGCGCTCCGGCAGTCCACGGCGACAAGGACGGCCCCTCCAGCCGTATCGCCGACCCGGCACGGAACGTCGTGGTGGAGCTGCACACGGAGTTGGGCGACGTGGCGGCGGGTCTGGCCCGGGCCGACGTCGTGCACCAGGAAACGTACACGACCCAGCGGGTGCAGCACACGGCCCTGGAGACCCATGCCTCGATTGCCATGGTGGACGACGACGGCCGCCTGACCGTGCGCTCCTCGACCCAGGCCCCGTTCCTGACCAGGCGTGCCCTGTGCCGGGTCTTTGGCCTGCCCGAGAATGCAGTACGCGTGGTGGCCGGGCGGGTGGGCGGCGGATTTGGCGGCAAGCAGGAGATGCTGACCGAGGACATCACGGCCCTTGCCGCGCTGGCACTGCGGCGGCCGGTGCAACTGGAATTCACGCGAACCGAGCAACTCACGGCATCCACCACGCGGCACCCCTTCACGATCGCCCTGCGGGCGGGGGCCCGGCGCGACGGAACGCTGACGGCGTTGGCCGTGGACGTGCTGGTCAACACCGGTGCCTACGGAAACCACGCGCCGGGCGTCATGTTCCACGGCTGCGGGGAGGCCCTGGCCGTGTACCAGTGCGCCAACAAGAAAGTGGACGCCCGGTCCGTCTACACGAACACGGTTCCCGCCGGGGCGTTTCGCGGCTACGGCCTGAGCCAAATGTTCTTTGCCGTCGAGTCGGCCATGGACGAGCTGGCCGTGGGCCTTGGGATGGATCCCATGTACTTCCGGCGCCTGAACATGGTTCGGGAGGGGGACCCCATGTTGTCCACCTCGGAGGAGCCCGAGGAGGACGTGCACTACGGCAGCTATGGCCTGGACCAGTGCGTGGACCTCGTGGAAGATGCCCTGCGCCGCGGCGAAAAGCGGTACGCCGACGCCGGGCTGGCCGAGCTGGGACCCGGTTGGGTGACGGGGACGGGGACTGCCCTGTCCATGATCGACACTGTTCCGCCGCGCGGGCACTTCGCCCACACGGTGCTGGAGCTGCTGGCCGACGGCACGTTCCAAGCCAGCGTGGGCACGGCCGAGTTCGGGAACGGGACCACCACCGTGCACGCCCAGTTGGTCGCCACGGCGCTCAACAGCCGGGCCGACCTTGTCCACATCCGGCAGTCGGACACGGCCCTGACCGAGCATGACACGGGCGCGTTCGGCTCCACCGGCACCGTGGTTGCCGGGAAGGCGACATTGCTTGCTGCGCAGGAGCTCGCCGCGGAGATTCTCAAGGTTGCCGCCGATGGCTCCGGTGCCGACCTTGCCGACTGCACGCTGGTGCCGGGCGCCGTAGATTGCGCCGGGAGGCTGGTGCCGCTGGCTGAGGTATTTGGACTGGCCGCCGCCGGGGGGAAGGTGCTGCGGACCGAAGGTCGCTGGGGCGGTACGCCCCGCTCCGTGGCTTTCAACGTCCACGGTTTCCGCGTGGCCGTCAATACTGGAACGGGCGAGCTGCGCATCCTGCAAAGCGTGCAGGCCGCCGACGCAGGCGTGGTGGTCAACCCGCGGCAGTGCCGGGGCCAGATCGAGGGCGGCATTGCCCAGGCCCTCGGCGCGGCACTGTACGAGCAAGTGCTGGTGGGGGAGGACGGTGCCGTGACGACCGACATCCTGCGCCAGTACCACATCCCCACCTTCGCGGACGTGCCGCGCAGCGAGGTGTATTTCGCCCAAACCACCGACTCCTTGGGCCCCTTGGGTGCCAAGTCCATGAGCGAAAGCCCGTTCAACCCGGTGGCCCCTGCGCTGGCCAATGCCATCCGCAACGCCACCGGGGTGCGGTTTACCTCGCTGCCGATGGCCCGCGACGTGATCTACCTGGGCCTGAAGTCTGCGGGAATGGTTCCTGCAGTGGAGTTGATGGCGGCTCGGTAGTCCCCACTCGCCGG
>JBAUMA010000590.1:0-3263 GCA_049578485.1 Specibacter sp. | reverse complement strand
CCTCCGCCCTGCGCGTGGGTGACAGCCTCTTCGTCGAGGAGGCTGTGGAGTACCCGGCAATCCCGTTGTTCGCGCCCGAGCACTTCCAGGTGGCACGCTCCAAGGACCCCAGCAAGTACAAGCAGTTCCGCCGCGGCATCGAGCAGTTGGAGCACGAGGGCGTCATCCAGGTGCTGCGCTCGGATCTGCGTGGCGATCAGGCACCGGTGCTGGCGGCCGTGGGTCCCATGCAGTTCGAAGTGGTTGAGGACCGCATGCACCACGACTTCAACGCCCCCATGCGCCTGGAGCGCCTACCCTACTCCCTGGCACGGCTGACGACGCCGGAGGCCGCCGCCACGCTGAGCACGGTCCACGGTGCCGAGGTGCTCGAGCGCAGTGACGGGGAATTCCTGGCGTTGTTCAACGACATTTGGGCCATGCGCAGGGTGGAAAAGAACTACCCGGACCTGCCCCTGGCCGAAATTGGCACCGCCCGGGACTAGTTCTCCTTAACCACCCTTTGCAGGTCCGCGGCCGCGAAGTCGCGCAATTCGTGGAGCTGGTCGAGGCGTGCCTGGGTGATGTCCCCGGCGTTGAAATCACTCGTGGCGCGGGCCAGCTGGCGGTTGGCCTCGTCGAGGTTGTGCTGGGCTAGGTCTACTGGGTTGCTGAACTCTGATTCACTCATATCGGCATCATCGCACCGATTGCCCGCGCCCGCCAACACCGCCGGGCGGGTATCTCGAGTGTCCTGCATTGTCGCTCATGGCCGGTACCCGGAGGGCAGGCTCTTCTCCCCCGGGCACAGCCGCAGGACCCTCGCCATGGCGTCCTTTTCGGCCAGGGTGACCCACAGGGTGTAGGCGGCCTTGACGGATATCTGCCGTGCCACGTATTGGCATCGGAACTTTTTGGACGGCGGCAGCCAGGTGGCGGCGTCGCCGTCGGACTTCTCCTGGTTTGCGGGGCCGTCCACGGCCAACAGGTTCAGGGGATCGTTGGCCAGGCTTTGGCGCTGGACGGCGGTGAGCTGTTGCGCCCCTGTTTGCCAGGCGTTGCCCAGCGCCACCACGTGGTCGATCTGGACGGCCGCACTGGTGGCCGGCCCGCGCACAAAGTGCAGCGTGCGTCCCGTGTAGGGCTCAACCAGGGTGCCGGCCGCCACCAGGCAGGGTGAGCCCTTCTCGAAGCTTTGCTGGTCCAGGTCGCGGCGCAGGATGTCATTGCGGGTGTCGCAACCGTTGGCGTCGGCGTCGAGCCAGGACTCGCCAAACGCGGTGCGGTCGTAGTTGTTTTTGGGCGCCCTACCCTTGACGGGCAGGGTTGCCAACACCGCCAGGGCGGTGGCCATCCCGACCCGGAGCACGGGACTGCCCAGACCCGGCGTCGGAGTGGATACAGGGGGTGAGGGACCCGCGTCGGGCTCGAACGGCCAGGATCCGCTGGCATGCAGCCATCCCGTGAGCACCACCAGCAGCAGGGCGGCCATTGCAGCCGCAGCCTTCAACAGGCCCCGTTCAGGATGGGCTCCGGGAATTGGGCTCCGGCCCCTGGCCACACGCGCAGCGGGGGCGTTGTGGATCTGCACCGCATGCCTGGCCATGGCCGCCCTCTCCCCGGGCCCAAGGCCGGGCCAGGTTCCCTTGGCTCGAGTCTAGGCAAGTCCGCAGAATTCTGCCCGCGGTTATCCACACCCCCGTCTGTGTTGCACTTATTCGACGAAAACGCCTTGGGGAAGCGCATTCCGGTCCAACAAGTGCAACACAGTCGGGCGGTTTAGGCGTGGAGGGACTTGAACATCACGTGCAGGCCCACGGGTCCCAGGACCGGGTGGATGAAGGCCCCTGGGATGGTGGCCAGGATGTCAAAGCCGAGCGATTGCCACAGGTGCACCGCACCCCCATTGGATTCGACCACGGCGTTGAAGACCATGGCCGCGTAGCCGTCGGCAAATGCCGTGTTCAACACGTGGTGGGCCAGCAGCCGGCCGTAGCCCTTGTCTTCGTGGTCCGGGTGCACCATGAAGGAGGCGTTCGCCATATGGGAACCGGCGCCGGGAAAGTTGGGGTGCAGTTGTGCCGTGGCAACCACCATGGGGGCGGATTTGCCTCCGGTCTCCTCCGTGACAACAAAGGTGCGGCTGTGTCGGGAGGGGGTGCCGGCGTCGTCCGAGGGGATCTCTTGGGCAGGCAGCCAGGCAGCACGGAGTTGTTCCTCGGTGGAGTCGCGCGGAAAGGTGTACGTTTCCCCGGCACGGATGGTGGGCTCGATCGCGGCCCAGATCCCGGGCCAGTCGGCGGCGGTCGCTTCGCGTATCAGCATGCCCGCCAGTCTACGCACCATGGCGGTGTACGTCAGTGCCCGCTGTCACACGGGGCAGGGTGTCTTCCGGCGGACGGGGCAGTCCCAGCGTAAAGTCTTTGCGTGGGAAGACTTTGCGTGGGATGACAAAGGCACCCCGCCTTGAATCAGGCGGGGTGCCATTGCTACGGCCCGTTCAAGGGCTCATATTCCTACTTGCCGAAGACATCCTTCGCGGCGTCCTTGACATGCTCGCCGGCCTGCTTGGCTTTCGCCTCAGCCTGCTCGCCGGCGCCTTCGGCCTGAAGCTTCTCGTTGTTCGTTGCCTCGCCCAGGGCTTCCTTCGCCTTGCCGGCGACTTCCTGGGCTTTGTTGCTGATCTTATCTCCGAGACCCATCAGGTCCTCCTTCAATTCGAATCCAACTAGAACACTTTCAACCGTAGGGAAGAAGCCTGAATGTTCCCTGAACGCCTAGCGTTCAACCCAGATGCTGATCAGCCGGGCATTATCGGGTAACTGCCGCGCAATGGCATCATGGCCGCTCCTGAAATCGATGGCGTCCACCTCTGTCCGCTCAATGGTTCCAGTTCCGATGGTCTCAATGTTTCCAATAATCTTCACTCCCCAACAATACCAACTTATAGAACATATATTCTAGTTAACTCCGCGGCTTACCGAGAACCGCGAGTAACCCCACACGCGAAAAATCGGCTTGACTCCCGGCAATATTTGCGGGCGTCAAGCCGATTCTTGTGCGCTTTCAAAAGCTTGTTTGGATAGGGCAGCCTGTACGCCGGGTTTTGTCGTCCGCCGCAGTTACCCGCGGCGGAGAGGCAACCATCCATCTACGAACGCCGTTGCCGACGCCCTCTAGCAGCCTACCCAGGCACTCGGGCGAACAGCCCTCAGTCATGCCCTGTCTGGCCTTGCTCCGGGTGGGGTTTACCTAGCTTCCCCAGTCACCTGGGGAACTGGTGG
>JBAUMA010000589.1:0-5590 GCA_049578485.1 Specibacter sp. | reverse complement strand
GAGCCCACGGTGACCACGCGCAGGCCTGCCGCCACCAGGGCGGCGGCAACGTCGATGCCGGCGGCACTGCTGCCGCCGGCAATGAGCACCAGGGGTGCGGGACTTGGTGTGGATGAGGTCATGGACTCCAAACTACTCTTCCTACGCTTCGCGGGTGCCGGTGATGCCGGAGGTCGATTCAATGACCGCCTTCATCTTCTTGGACAGGGCCTCGTAGAACATGGACAGCGGGAACTCGTCGTCCATGACCTGGTCGGTGACCTCGCGCAGCGGGGCGGTCAGTGGCAAAGCGTCGGGTCCCTTGGCCCAGGTGGATGCCGGGTTGGGGGTCAGCGTGCCGGAAACCAGCTCGTAGGCGGCAAGCCAGTGCGCCAGCTTGGGCCGGTCGATGGAGCGCCAGTACAGCTCCTCGATGGCGTGTCCCAGGGCGATCACGACGTCGGGCACCTCGTCCCAGTCGATCGTGAGCTTGGTGTCTGTCCAGTGCAGCACGTGGTGCTGGTGGAGCCAGGCAAAGAGCAGCTGGCCGCCGAGCCCGTCGTAATTGCGGACCCGGCTGCCGGTGATGGCGAAACGGAAGATCCTGTCAAAGATCACGGCGTACTGGACCAGCTTGGCCTGGTGGCGGGCTTCGGGGGAGGCGGTCTCGTCGTGCTCCACGGCCACGGATTCCCGGTAGGCCGTGAGGTCGCAGCGCAATTCCTCCAGGGAGTACAGGAAGTACGGCATGCGCTGCTTGATCATGAACGGGTCAAAGGGCAGGTCCCCGCGCATGTGGGTGCGGTCGTGGATCAGGTCCCACATGACAAACGATTCCTGTGTCAGCGCCTGGTTGTCGAGCATCTCGGCGGCGGCCGCCGGCAGTTCCAGCCGGGTGACCTCGGCGGCTGCACGCAGCACGCGCCGGAACCGGGCAGCTTCGCGGTCCTGGAAAATGGCGCCCCAGGTGAACGTGGGGGTTTCGCGGACGGCCACACTCTCCGGGAACAGCACGGCGGAGTTGGTGTCGTAGCCCGGCGTGAAGTCAATAAAGCGCAGCGGCACAAACAGCTTGTTGGAGTAGGCGCCGGCCTCCAGTTCGCCGATGAACTCGGGCCAGATGACCTCCACCAGAACTGCCTCCACGAGGCGGGAGGTTGATCCGTTTTGGGTGTACATGGGGAACACCACCAGGTGGCCCAGGCCGTTGACACGGTGCTCCTGGGGCGTGAAGGCCAACAGGGAATCCAGGAAGTCGGGCACGCCCAGGCCGGAGTCGGACCACCGGGCAAAGTCGCCCACCAGCAGGCGCAGGTAGTCGGCGTCGTGAGGGAAATGGGGGGCCAGAACCGTGATGCCGTCGCTGATCTGCTGGACCAATTCGCGGGCCAGTGCGTGATCGGCCGGCTCGGGCACGGAGCCGTCCTTGGCCTGCAGGGACTGGAGCCGGGTGGCGGCGGACTTCAGCGACAACCAGGCCGGATCGTAGGCGAGGGCGCTGGTGTCCCTGCCGTGGTCGGTGAGCGGTGCTTCCATGGTGGTCTTCATGCCGGAGACGTCCTTTGCAATACGGGCTGCGAATTTTTCCGAGCGTATCAATAGAACAGTAAAACTTATGTTGCAGATTCCCGAGCATTAGTACCTCGCGTGCTCGATGGCATAAAAAAGCGGCGCTGCCACAGCATTTTCCATGCTCGACAGCGCCGCCGTGACCTTGGGGCTTATGCCTGGCGCAACCGCAGCGAGACGGAGTTGATGCAATAGCGCTGGTCCGTGGGAGTGTCATAGCCTTCACCCTCAAACAGGTGGCCCAAATGCGAATCGCAGGCAGAGCAGCGGACCTCCACGCGCTTCATGCCCATTGAGTTGTCATGGATGTATCGCACCGTGCCGTCGGCAAGAGGGGCAAAGAAGGACGGCCAACCGCAATGCGAGGAGAACTTTTCCTTCGACGTGAACAACTCGGCTCCGCAAGCCCGGCACTCGTACACGCCCTCCTCGGTGGAGTCCCAGTATTCGCCCGTGTAGGGGCGTTCCGTACCGGCTTTGCGCAGCACGTCAAACTCCTCGGGGGTCAGCTCGGCACGCCATTCCTTGTCCGTTTTCACCACGGACGGGTTCTGTGAGTCAGTCATAGTCTTTCCAACGTTCAGGAGTCGCCAATAAATCCCGAGCCTGCATACAGGTGCAGCACGGGCAGTCCCAGCTTGCGTTGGGCCTGGTTGGCCCAGTCCTGGCGGAACGTGTCGGCCACGGCATGGGGGCGGGTGACCACCACTGCCTGCCGGGCGCCGGATTCGGTGACCTGGGCAACCAGGGAGGCAACGGCGTCGCCGTCGGCAACGCGCCCGGACACCTTCGCGCCGGTGGCCGTCAGCACGGCCAGGGAGGTTTCAAGTGTTTCCGCCGCCGCGGCCCGAACCTTGGCCGTGTCCGGTTTTTCCCGGAATTCGCGCAGCGCACCGGGCAAATCCAGCATGGTCAGCTGGTCAATGACATCCACCAGCAAATTCCGCTTGGTATCGGCGGGAACCAGGAGCACCAGCTCCACGTCGTCGTCGGGGCCGTACAGATCCGTGATGTTTTCGGCATCAACGTCGCCCAGGGGTTCTTCGGTCAGGATGATGATCGTGTCGCTCATTGCACCAGCTTAGGCCGACACCGGGGCAATCCGGTGCCCGTGTCCCAATTGTTGTCCACGATTCTTGCCGGTGGGCCCGGTGCGCCGCTCGACGCCCCCGGCGGCGGTGGGCACAATGGTTCCATGGCAACTTCCGTGCAGCAGTCCAATAAATGGCTCAAGTGGGGCGTGCTGGGTGCCGGCGCCGCGGCTGCGGCCTCGCTGACGGTTGTCACGGCCACCTCCGCCCTTGCCGCCTACTTCGCCCGCCGGGTGGTCACACCGGAGAAGGCCCGGGCGGACGACGTCGCCATCCTGGCCGCCATCCATGACGGACCCAACATGCAGGTCGTCCTGGAGGCCACGCCGGACACCATCGTTGAAGGCACCTATGCCATCTACTTCAACCAGGCACGCGCCCACGCGGTAATTGGCCCGATCGTCTCCTATGTGCCCCGCGAGGGCAGCGTGACGCGGGAGGTCCTGAACGTGATGGGTGGAGACCTGCGCACCGCAACGGCCGGCTGGTGGTCCGGCAGCGTGTACGCGCATCCTCAGGAGATGGGCCTGGATTCCGAGGACGTCACCCTTGAGCTGCCCGACGGCGCGGCCCCGGCCTGGCTGGTCAGGGCGCCGTCGGCGCTGCCCACCTGGGCGATCATGGTCCACGGCCGCGGCGCCACGCGCGGCGAAGGGCTGCGGGCCGTCGCGGCCGCACAGCGGCTGGGCATGAATTCGCTGCTCATCTCCTACCGGAACGACGGCGAGGCCCCCGCCGCCGCCGATGGGCGGTACGGGCTCGGCGTCACCGAGTGGGAGGACGTGCAGGTGGCCATCGACTACGCTCTGGCCCACGGTGCCAAGGACGTGGTGTTGTTTGGGTTTTCCATGGGCGGGGCCATCTGCCTGCAGGCGGCGGACCTGGCCAGGAATCGCAGGCACATCCTGGCCATGGTGCTCGACGCCCCGGTCATCAACTGGGTTGACGTTCTGGCGCACCAGGCCGAGCTGAACCGGATTCCGCACTTCATTGGCCGGTATGGGCAGTTGATGCTCACCCACCCGCTGGGCCGGCGGATCACGGGATTGGCGGCGCCCGTGGACCTCAAGAGCATGGACTGGGTGGTGCGGGCCGTGGAATTGCGCACCCCCACGTTGATCCTGCACAGCATCGACGACGACTTTGTACCGTACGGACCCACGGCCGAGCTGGCCAAGCGCAATCCCGAGATGGTCACTTTTGAGCCGTTCAGCAAGGCCCGGCACACGAAGGAGTGGAACGTGGATCCCGAGCGCTGGGAAAACGTCGTTGAGACGTGGCTGCGTCCGCGCCTGGGCCGGTACGGGCTTCCGCGGGACTAGCGACAGGCCCTAGCCTGTGTGGCCGATGGGCGCCGTGATGGCGCCGGTGAGCCGAATCAGACCGGCCGGGGCCAGCTCCACGTCAAAGCCGCGCCGCCCTCCGGAGACGTCAATGGTCTCGAACAACAGCGCCGATTCACACAGGACGGTGGGGGAGTGCTGGCGCTGGCCCAGCGGCGAGATGCCGCCCAGGACGTAGCCGGTGCGCCGCTGCGCCACGGCAGGGTCCGCCATGGCGGCTTTCTTCCGACCCAGGGCGTGGGCCAGGGCCTTCAAGTCAAGGGTCCCGTTGACAGGGACGACGGCGACGGCGAGCGTGCCGTCGACGTCGGCCATCAGGGTCTTGAACACTCTTTCAGGGGCAACGCCCATCACCTCGGCGGCTTCCATGCCAAAGCTCGCGGCCGCCGGATCGTGCGTGTAGACGTGAGCGGTAAACGCCACCCCCGCCGCGGCCAGGGCGGCCGTTGCGGGGGTGGCGCCATGTGCAGTGTGTTTGTTCTTGGCCATGGTGAGCGTGGCCGGCTATGCGGCCGGACGGACTCCGCCGGCGATCTTGCGCTTGACCCGGCCCAGCATGGCCGACATGCCGCGCATCCGCAACGGTGAAATGGCCCGGGTCAGGCCCAGCTGCTCCGGCATGTCATCGGGCACGGCCAGGATTTCTTCCGCCGTCAGCCCGTCCAGGCCCTCAAAAAGCACCGAGGCAAAACCGCGCGTCGTGGGTGCCTCCGGGGGAGCCTGGAAAAATAGCCGGATGACCTCGCCGTGCTCGGTCTGCTCCGATTCCACCGTCAGGAACAGCGGCGACTGGCATTCCACCACTTGTTCGAGCAGTTCGGGGTGGGACGTTAAACGTTCCGGCAGGGCGGGCAGGGACCGGGAAAATTCCAGCAACAGCGTCAAGCGGTCACGCTCTTCAAGTTCCTGGAAATCGTTCACGATCTCGGCCAGCGCCGGCGGAAGGGCTTGTGAAGTAGTCATCAACTAAAGCGTACGTTTCTTTTCGTTCGGTGGTCCAGCGGGAGGGCGTCAGTTGCTGGCGGGCCATTCGCCGCGCTCGGTGCCCTTGGTGATCGGCACCCGCACGGCATTGCCCCACTCGGTCCAGGAACCGTCGTAGTTGCGGACGGTTTCAAAGCCCAGCAGGTATTTCAGGGCAAACCAGGTGTGGCTGGAGCGTTCGCCGATGCGGCAGTAGGCCACCACGTCGTCGCCGGGCTTCAGGCCGGCCTCGCCCAGGTACAGGGCCTCAAGTTCCTCCCGGCTGCGGTAGGTTCCGTCGGCGTCGGCGGCGCGTGCCCAGGGGATGGATGCGGCCGTGGGGATGTGGCCTCCGCGCAGCGTACCTTCCTGCGGGTAGGCGGGCATGTGGGTGCGTTCGCCCGAGTATTCCTCGGGGGAGCGGACGTCGATCAGCGGATTGCTGCCCAGGTGCGCCAGGACATCTTCCTTGTAGGCGCGGATGGGGGGCGTCATCGCGTTCCACCACGGGGTACCCGGCGGACGGGGTGGCGACCGTGGTCTCGGTGGACAGTTCCCGGCCCTCGGCAATCCACTTGTCGCGGCCGCCGTCGAGCAGCCGGACATCCTCATGGCCGAACAAGGTGAACACCCACAGGGCGTAGG
>JBAUMA010000588.1:0-1757 GCA_049578485.1 Specibacter sp. | reverse complement strand
CGCCGATGTTGTCCCCGGGAGCGGCTTCGGGCGCCCGCGAAGCGGGCGGGGGACACATCGGCGGTAGCGAGGGGGCCGCCGTCGTTCTTGACACGAATCTATGTTTTGTGGCGGTTCACGGTAAATTCGTAGGGTGACATCTACTGAATCGGCCAAGACGCCTTACTACCTCACCACCGCCATCACCTACCCGAACGGTGTTCCGCACATCGGGCACGCCTACGAGTACGTGGCCACCGACGCCATGGCACGCTTCAAGCGCCTGGACGGGTACGACGTCATGTTCTTGACCGGCACGGATGAGCACGGCATGAAGATTGCGCAGACGGCCGAAAAAGAGGGCGTCACGCCCAAGGAACTCGTGGACCGCAACGTGGCCGTGTACAAGGAAGCCCATGCGGCCCTGGGCATCAGCTACGACCGTTTCATCCGCACCACCGATGCCGATCACCTTGCCGCCGCGCAGTTCATCTGGAAGAAGATGGAAGACGCCGGGGACATTTACCTGGGCAAGTACGAGGGCTGGTACTCGGTTCGTGACGAGGCCTACTACGGCGAGGACGAGACCGAACTGCGCGAGGACGGCCTGCGCTACTCCAAGGTCACCGACACCGAACTGACCTGGACCGAGGAAGAGAGCTACTTCTTCCGGCTGTCCAACTACCAGGAAAAACTGCTGGCGCTCTACGAGGAGCAGCCCGCATTCGGCGCCCCCCGCACCCGTTTCAACGAGGTCATCAGCTTCGTCAAGGGCGGCCTGGAAGACCTCTCCGTCAGCCGCACCACCTTTGACTGGGGCATCCCGATCCCGGGCAACGACAAGCACGTCATGTACGTGTGGGTCGACGCACTCACCAATTACCTGACGGCTGTTGGATACCCGGATGTGGACTCGGAGTCGTTCCAAAAGTTCTGGCCGGCCGACGTCCACATCATCGGCAAGGACATCTCCCGCTTCCACGCCGTCTACTGGCCCGCATTCCTGATGTCCGCCGGGCTTCAACTGCCCAAGCGCGTCATGATCCACGGCTTCCTGCACAACAACGGCGTGAAGATGTCCAAGTCACTGGGCAACGTGGTGGCCCCGGCCGACTGGGTCGCCCAGTACGGCCTGGACCAGGTCCGCTTCTTTCTGCTGCGCGAGGTCCCCTTTGGTGCCGACGGCTCCTACAACCACGACGCCGTCGTTGGGCGCATGAACTCCGACCTCGCCAACAACCTGGGCAATCTGGCGCAGCGGTCGCTGTCCATGGTGGCCAAGAACTGCGAAGGCACCGTGCCCGTCCCCGGCGCGTTCACCGAGGCCGACGAGGCCATCCTGGCAGCCGCCCGTGGGCTGCTGGAGCACTCCCGCGCCGCCTACCAGGTGCAGGACTTCCATGGCTCTCTGGAGAAGATCTGGCACGTCCTGGGCGACACCAACGCCTACTTTGCCGACCAGGCCCCCTGGGTGCTGCGCAAGACCGACGTCGCCCGCATGGAAACCGTGCTGTACGTGACCCTCGAGGTGCTGCGCATGGTCTCGATCCTGATCCAGCCGGTCATGCCCGATGCCGCCGCGAAGCTGCTGACTGTTTTGGGGCAGGGATCCTTCGCCGACGACGCCGTTCGCCAGTTTGCTGCCATCGGCACACCCCTGGTGGCCGGAACAGTCCTGCCCGCCCCGGCGCCGATCTTCCCGAAGTACGAGGAACCCGCCGAAGCGTAGTCCCCGCACCCTAAAAGGACGGTGTTCGCGGTTAAAGCCGGTGTTCTAC
>JBAUMA010000587.1:0-7147 GCA_049578485.1 Specibacter sp. | reverse complement strand
CACTTGGAATCCGTGCCCGAAGGTGGATCCGGCGGCACTGCCCCTGTCCCCGGCCAGTCAGTGACCGCCTGGGGCCGGGCCAACCGGAACCACCGCCCGGAGCGGATTCCGGTTTCCTACGCCCAATCCCGGCTGTGGTTCCTGAATCAGCTGGATCCGGGCGCGGCCGACTACAACATCGTCCTGGCCGTCCGGCTGACAGGGGACTTGAACCCGGAAGCACTTGCCCTGGCCATCGACGACCTTGTGGCACGCCACGAAGTCCTGCGCACCAGCTACCCCTCCGCCGACGGCGCCCCCGAACAGCGGATCCATCCTGTTTCCGAGGCCACGGGCTTGCTGAAGTTCCAGGACGCCGGCGCCCCCGGCGCGTTGCCACGCCTGCTCGCGGACGGCGCTTCCGGCGGCTTCGAGCTGGTCGAGGACCTGCCCCTGCGGGCAACCCTGCTGAAGATCGATGACGACGAATGGGTGCTCCAGCTGGTGATCCACCACATTGCCAGCGACGGTGCTTCCCTTGCTCCGCTGGCCAGGGACATCTCCACGGCGTATTCGGCCCGCTGCTGCGGGGCCAGCCCATTGCAGCGCCCGCTCGGGCTGCAGTATGCCGACTTCGCGCTGTGGCAGCGCCATGTGCTGGAGGGCGATCCCGCGGACGCAACCGCCCAACCCGCCCTGGAGGCCAAGTTGCGAGCCTGGCAGGATGATCTGGCCGAAGCTCCCCCAGAGCTGGCTCTGCCTGCCGCCGGGCCCCGCGCACCCGGAGCCCGCCAGCCCGGCGCCCAGCAGTCCTTCACCCTGGACCCGGACACGACGGTGGCCCTCGCAGGCCTGGCCGGGGCTCAGAGCGCCAGCCTGTTCATGGCCCTGCATGCCACCCTGGGCGGCTTCCTGTCCCGGCTCGGCGCCGGGAACGATCTGGTGATCGGTTCCCCCACTGCGGGACGGACGGACCCCGCCCTGACGGAGTTGATCGGCTTCTTTGTCAACACCGTGCCGATCCGCCTGGACACCTCCGGAAACCCGAGCTTGCGCGAACTGCTTGGCACCGCCCGCCGCAGCGTCCTGGACGCCTTCGACAAGGACGACGTGCCCTTCGAACGGCTCGTGGAAACACTCAACCCGCCCCGCGAACTGGGCCGGCACCCGCTGTTCCAGACCATGCTGGCGGTGGAAACCACGGCCCGCGCCGCCGTCGAACTTCCCGGCGTGCAGGCCATGCCCGAACCGGAAACTGCCATCGGCGAGGCCAAGTTCGACTTGTCCTTCACGTTCCGCGAACAGGGTGCCGGGCAGGGCCTGGCCGCCACGCTGGCCTACAACGCGGCCATGTTTGGCAGCGACGCAATCACCGCGTTGATCGGGCAATTCGAGGCATTTGTCCGCCGGGCCGTTCAGTCCCCCGACCGGGCCCTCTCCCGCCTGGACATCCTGACGGCGGAGGAGACCGCCGCCCTGGCTGCCGCCACGGCCGGTGGGATCACACGCCCGGCGCCGAGTGTGCTGGACGTTTTTGCAGCGACGGTGGCCAGGGCACCGGAGCACATCGCCGTGGTCTGCGGCAGCCACGCGCTGAGCTTTGCGGCCCTCGACGCCGCGGCCACCAAGCTGGCCCTCGCACTCATCGGCCAGGGGGTCGCGGCCGGGGACCTGGTCTCCGTGTACCTGGCCCGCTCCGTTGACACCGTCGTCGCAGCCCTGGGCGTGCTGCGGGCAGGAGCCGTCTACAACCCCATTGACGCTGACTACCCCGCCGATCGGGTGACGGCCATCCTGGAAGACGCCTCCCCCGGCGCCATCGTCACCACGGCTTCCCTGGAAGCCGCACTTGGCGCCAGCATCGCGGCGGCCGGCCTGACCGGCACGGCGCTGCTCCGCATGGAGGCGCTTCCCGCCGCCGCACCGGGCATGCTGCCGGAGCCGACGGCGTCGCAACTGGCGTATGTCATGTTCACCTCCGGCTCCACGGGCCGGCCCAAGGGCGTGGAAATCAGCCACGGCGCCCTGGCCAATTTGCTGGCCTCGCACCGGGACACCTTGTTTCCGGATTCGGAGCAGCGGACCTCGCAGGGGCAACTGCGGGTGGCCCATACGACGGGCGTCGGATTTGACGCCTCCTGGGACCCCATGCTGTGGATGGTGGACGGCCACGAACTCCACCTCATCACCGATGAGGTGCGTCTTGATCCCCAGCGTCTCGCCGGGTACTTCGCCGAGCACGGCGTCGGGGCCTGGGAGACCACCCCCGGCTATGTGCGCCAGCTGCTGGCCGAACCGGCGTTTTCCGCGATGCTCGCGGCGCGGGAAGCTGCCGGAACTCCCGCCCTGCGCCTGGCCGTGGGCGGGGAAGCCTTCGACGACGCTCTCTGGGAGGAGCTGTCCTCGCACGGCGCGGTGCAGGCCTGGAACCTGTATGGCCCCACCGAGGCGACGGTCGATTCGCTACTTGCCCCCGTGTCAAGCACGGGTCACCCCGTCCTGGGCGTCCCCACCCCCAATACGCGTGCCTACGTCCTGGACGATTCGCTACAGCACGTCCCGGCCGGGGTCCGTGGCGAACTGTACCTGGCCGGAGCCCAGCTTGCCCGCGGCTACCGTGGCCGGACCGGGCTGACGAGCGAACGATTTGTCGCCGATCCGTTCGGTGCCCCGGGCGAACGGATGTACCGCACGGGCGACCTGGTCACCAGAAGTGCCGCCGGTGAAGTGCTCTTCCATGGCCGCAACGACCATCAAGTCAAGATTCGCGGCTTCCGCGTGGAGCTCGGCGAGGTCGAGCGCGCCCTGCGTGAGGTGCCCGGCGTCGCCGCGGCCGTGGCCCTGGTGCGGGACACGCACGCAGATGCGTCCGTGCCGGGCACCGCCCGGCTGCTGGCCTATCTTGTGAGGGAAACCGGCGCGGACAACGAGAATGCGGCACAGCTGCCGGAGCAGGCCCGGGCTGAGCTGCGCCGGGTGCTGCCGGGGTACATGGTCCCGTCCGCCGTCGTCGTGGTGGACCACATCCCCCTGACAAGCAACGGAAAAGTGGATTTCACGGCACTGCCGGACCCCGCCGGCCAGGACCGCAGCGCGGGCCTGGCGCCACGGACGCCTCGGGAGGAGGCGGTTGCGGCGATCTTTGCGGACGTGCTGGACCTGCCGCGGGTCGGCGTCGACGAGTCATTCTTTGAACTCGGCGGGCATTCCTTCCTGGCGCAGCCGCTGGTCAGCCGGGTCAACGACGCACTCGGCACCGAACTGCCGGTCCAGGCGTTGTTCCGGTCCCCGAGCGTGGAACAGCTGGTGGCCGAGGCATCCAAGGGCGCGGCGGAAAACGTGGCCGACAGCCTCCGGCAACTGCTGCCGCTGCGCAGCAACGGCAGCAAGGCCCCGCTCTTTGCCGTTCATCCGGCCACCGGTGTCAGCTGGGGGTTTGCCGCCATGTTGCGGCACCTGGACAAGGAGCGGCCCCTGATCGGCTTGCAGATGCCGGGCATGCTCCCGGGCCGTGACGACGGGCTGCAGGCACAAACCCTCACGGAGCTCGCCGATGACTACATTGCCCAGATCCGCCAGGTACAGCCCGACGGTCCGTATCACCTGATCGGCTGGTCGTTCGGCGGCAACCTGGTGCACCGCCTCTCCACGCGGCTCCAGGAATTGGGCCACGAAGTCGCGTTCCTGGCCATCCTGGATGCCTTTCCGACCCGGCAGGAGTCCAATGCCGACATTGGCACGGGACCGGCCCTGTGGCGGAACTACCTGCACGCCGCCGGCTTCCCCGTGCCGGACGGCGAGGAGGCCGAGCTGGACGGCGCCCGGGTCCTGGAGGTCCTGCGGGAAAACCACAATGCCCTGGGCAGCATCCCCCTGGCCTCACTGGATGCCATGGTGGCGAACTTCTCCGTCCTGGCCCGCATGATTCGCGAGTCCAAGGTCCAAAGGTTTGACGGCGATCTGCACGTCTTCAGGGCCACCGAGGACGTCCCGGACGGCACGCCGGGCTCCGCCTCCTGGGAGCCGTTCGTGGGCGGCTCGATCCACGACACCCCCGTTCCAGCCAGGCACTCGGACATGCTCAGCGAACGTGCATTGGCTCACATCCTGCCCGTTTTGGCAATCCGCCTGGGCGAGGGCACCGAATAGCTGTCAACGGCGGGGGCCCGGCACGGTTGCCTCGGCAACGTCCCGGGCCCCTCCCCTGACAGAGGCAATCCAGCAAGGAATCTGAGGAATCTTACGTGACGAACCCATTTGATGACACGAACGCAACCTTCCGCGTATTGGTCAATGACCTGCAGCAACACTCGCTGTGGCCCTCCTTCGCCGATGTTCCCAACGGCTGGATGGTCATGTACGGCCCCGACGGCCGGCAGGAGTGCCTCGAGTTCGTCTCCCGCAGCTGGACGGACATGACCCCGCGCACGGTGGCCGAACTTGCGGCTTCCTAGTGATCCGCGTCCGCGGACTGTGCAAGAATTTTGGCGACTTCCGCGCCCTTGACGAGCTGAACCTTGATGTCGCCGCCGGGCAGGTGCTGGGGCTACTGGGACCCAACGGTGCCGGCAAGACCACCACGGTTCGGGTGCTGACCACCCTGCTGGCCCCGGACTCCGGCGAGGTGACCGTGGCTGGACACAACGTCCGCACGGACCCGGACAGCGTGCGCCGCTCGATCGGGCTGTCCGGCCAGTATGCGGCCGTGGATGAAAAACTCACGGGGTACGAAAACCTGGTCATGGTGGCCCGGCTCTACGGCATGAACCGCAAGGCGTCGGCAGTCCGGGCCACGGAGTTGCTGGATGAATTCCGGCTCTCGGACGTGGCCGGCAAACGGGCGGGCGCCTATTCCGGCGGCATGCGACGCCGGCTGGACCTGGCCGGCGCCATCGTGGCCCGCCCCGGGGTGGTGGTCCTGGATGAGCCCACCACCGGTCTGGATCCGCGTGGACGGCTGGACACCTGGGCGGTGATCTCCTCCCTGGTCGCCAACGGCACCACGGTGCTGCTGACCACCCAGTACCTGGAGGAGGCCGACCAGCTGGCCGACAACATCGCCGTGATCGACGCCGGGCGCGTCATCGCCGAAGGAACCGCCAACGAGCTCAAGTCGAGGGTCGGTTCGGAACGGATCGACGTCGTCGTGGCCGGCTCCGACGCCGTGGATCGTGCCGCGGGGATCCTGGCCCGCGTCGCGTTGGCGGCACCGGAGATTGACCGGCAGACCCGCAAGGTCAGTGTTGCCGCCCCCGACGGCCACCACATGCTCGTGCGCGCCCTGGGCGACCTTGAATTGGCCGGCCTGCAGGTCCTCGAGGCAACCCTGCGCCGCCCCACACTGGATGACGTCTTCCTGCAGTTGACCGGGCAGCGGGCCAAGGACGCCGCCACCACCGTCGATACACCCTCCGCCGGCGCAAGCCAGGCCCTCAAGGCAGGAAAATCATGAGCAGTCTCACGGCGGCCTTCCGCGACAGTTCGGTCATTGCCGGGCGCAACCTGCGCAACGTCATCCGCACCCCCGGCGCCATGGTGACCAGCGTGGCCCAGCCCGTCATGTTTGTCCTGCTGCTGGCGTTTGTCTTCGGCGGCACCCTGGGCGGGGCGCAGTACCGAACCTTCCTGATCGGCGGGATCCTGGCCCAGACACTGACGTTCAACGCCTCCTTTACGGCCGTCTACCTGGCCAAGGACCTGCAGCTGGGATTGATCGACAGGTTCCGCTCGCTGCCCATGTCCCGGGCCGCCGTCATCCTGGGACGCTCGTCGGCGGACCTGGTGACCAGCCTGCTCTCAATCGCCGTGACGCTCCTGTGCGGCCTGGCGATTGGCTGGCGCATCAGCAACGGGCCGGGGCCGGCCCTGCTGGCCATGGGCTTGTTGCTGCTGTTCACTTTTGCTGTTTCCTGGGTGGGAGCCGTGATTGCATTGACGGCACGCAGCGTGGAGGTGGCCCAAAGCTTGGGACTGATCTGGCTGTTTCCGGTCACCTTCATCTCCGGCGCCTTTGTCTCGGTCCAGTCGATGCCCGGACCCCTGCGGGCTTTCGCGGAGTGGAATCCGGTGACGGCAGTGGCCACATCCGTACGCCGGTTATTTGGCAACGCCGCACCTGAGGGCTTTGCCCTGCCCGGCGGCTGGCCTGCCGACAACGCCCTGCTCTACGCCGTGCTGTGCTGCGTGGCCATCATCGCCGTCTTCGCCCCCTTGGCCATCTCGCAATATGTGCGGATCAGCAAGCGGTGACCGGCGACGGCCACACCTCCGGCATTGACGTCGTCATCACCACGGCCCAGGCCGTCCTTGACTACACCGCCCGTTGGGGTGGTGCCGGGGCACTGTTGAGCCGTACGGAGCTCGATGCCGCCGAGCGCTTCAGAAACCCCGCCGACGGGCGGGCCTATGCCGGCGCCCATGTCCTGTTTCGGCTCATGGCCGCACGATCCCTGGGCGCCACTGTGGAGCAGGCCGGCGGGCTAGCGGTGCACCGGGAGTGCCTCAGCTGCGGTGGCCCCCACGGAAAACCCGGGATTGCAGGGACCAGCCTGAGCCTCTCGCGTTCCGGACAGACCGTGATGGTGGCCTCCGGCCCCCCGGGACCGCCGCTCGGGGCCGATGTGGAAGCCGTTCCGGCTCGCCTGCACGCCGGCTTCGACGAGTATTCGCTCTCGGCCGGTGAGCGGCGGGCGCTGGAGGGACGCAACGACGTCGAACCCCGCATCCGCTGCTGGGTGGCCAAGGAGGCGGCGCTCAAGGCGAGCGGCCACGGCCTGTCCGTGGACCCCGCGGCCCTGCACATCGGGCCACCATCCCCACCAGGAATCGCGACGGACGGCTGGGGCGCCGCCGTCCAAGCTCCAACACTTCCGGAGCTGCATGGGATGTCTCTCGCCTGGCTGCCGGCGCCGGCACGATTCGTGGCCGCACTCGCAACGGCCGGCCGGCCCGTCATCCGCGAACTGGATGTGGGGACGGCCTGCGCCGGCCAGTCGGCCTAGGCTGCCGCGGCCTCGGGTACAGCAGTGCGGACCACCATCTTGCCGGTGTTCTCCCCGCGCATCATGCCCAAAAGTGCGTCCACGGCGTTCTCAATGCCATCCACGACCGTCTCGTCATAGGCGATCTTTCCTGCGGTGAACCATTCGCCCATGCGCGCATTGAATTC
>JBAUMA010000586.1:0-1731 GCA_049578485.1 Specibacter sp. | reverse complement strand
GCGACTGCGAAGGTGTCGCAGGCGTTCAGGTCCGCTTTCTGGTAGCCGGTGGAGAGCCACTTTTGGCGTTGAGCGCTGGAGCCGTGGGTCCAGGATTCCGGGTTGGTGCGGCCCGTTGCGGCCTGCTGGATCCTATCGTCGCCAACCGATGACGCCGCGGACAAGGCGTCGTTGAGGTCCTTTTGCACCAGCGGCTTCAGGAATGGCTGGGAGCTGCCCGGTGCCGGCGTCGTGGAGGCATACCGCATCCAAATTCCGGCGTAACAGTCAGCCTGGAGTTCCGTGCGGACCGAGGAGGACTGTGCGCCCTTCGGGTCTTGTTGCGCCTTGCCGATGGTGCCCGTGAGCTTTTGTACGTGGTGGCCAAACTCGTGGGCCACCACGTACTCCTGCGCCAGCGGGCCACCGGAGGAGCCGAATTGGGTTTCCAGTTCGGCAAAGAACGCCGGGTCAAAGTAGGCCTTGGTGTCGGCGGGGCAATAAAACGGCCCGACTTCAGTGCTGGCGGCTCCGCACGCGGTATTTACGCGTGAGCTGAAGATGACGGTCTTCGGCTGGGTGTATTTCACCTTGTACTGGTTCAGGTAGCCTGGCCAAAAGCTGTTGAGCGAGTTGGCGGTGCCCAGGATTCGGCAGTCGAGCCTGTCATTGGCGTCCTGGCCGGTTTGGCACTGCGCCAAACCCGATCCGGCGGACTGCTCGATGGCTGGAGGCTGCCCTCCCGTGTCACCGACGAGACCGCTCAACAGCTCTGGATTGATGCCCAGCAGCGCCCCGATGAGCACAACCAATCCACCGCCGAGGCCAAGCCCCACCTTCCCGCCGCGTCCCATGCCGGCGCCCCGTTGATCTTCTGCCTGCGACGGATCAAGCCGCGCCCCCTCATTGAAAGTCATGCCATTAGAGTAACGTCTTGGGTCCACCGGGTGTTGTTGGCGGCGTCCATTAAGATGAAGGCAATGCCATTCATCAACCAGCTCCGGCACTGGGCCCGCGCCCGACCGGGGCACACCGCCGTCGTGGTCGGCCCGGACCGGCTCAGCTACGCGCAGCTGCGCGACGCCGCGGCCTCGCTGCACGGGCACGCCACGGCGGGTTCCCTCACGGTCATTGATACGCCGACCAGTGCCGCCTTGGCCGTGCAGTTTTGTGCGGCCGTGGCGGGTTCCGGGGTGGCGGCCGTGCTGGATGCGTCATGGCCCGATGTCCTGAAGGCCGATATTGCTGCCAAGGCGGGGGAATGGGCCGCTGCCCGCGAATCCGCTCCAGTATCCGACGGCGGCTTTGCAGACGGCCCACCCGAGTCAACATTCATGCTGGGACTCTCTTCCGGCACCAGCGGCCTGCCCAAAGCGTTCACACGGTCCCGCGAATCTTGGCGGTGGTCATTTGAGCACAGCGTTCCGCACTTTGCGCTCAGCCCCGACGACGTCGTCCTGGCGCCGGGGCCCCTTGCGGCGAGCATGAACCTCTACGCACTAGGCGAATCACTCTATGCCGGGTCCACGTTCGTCGCCCTGCCATCCTTCAGCCCCGATGCTGCCCTTGCCTCGATCAAGAACGACGCCGTCACCCGGCTCGTGCTGGTCCCGTCGGTTTTGGGGTTGCTTGCCAAGCGCGGCCTGGACACCGGACAAGGCGCGGGGGCCGTCACCACCATCATTTGCGCCGGCTCGTCGCTACCGCCGGCAATCGCCGAGCTGGCCCGGCGCTGGGCCCCCCAGGCTAGAA
>JBAUMA010000585.1:0-1840 GCA_049578485.1 Specibacter sp. | reverse complement strand
TCCATGCCCTCCAGATTGCGCCGCGGGCGGGGTGGGTGGACCTGGGGGCGGTGCTCGGCGTGCACCCGAGCAATGCGGCGTCGCGCTGGGAGCGCCTGGTGGCATCCGGGGCAGCCTGGATCACGGCGCACCTGATGGGTGATCCCCAGGCCGTGTCCTTGTCGTTCATCGGCGTGGATGCCGTCATGGAAGGGCAGGACCGGGTGGTGGAGGCGTTGTGCGCCATGCCCGAGGTCATCACGGTGGAACAAACCGCCAGCAGCCACGCCCTCATGCTGACCGTGATCACCGAGTCCATGGCCCAGCTCAGCGGGGACGTCATTCCGCGGATCCGCGCCGTCGAAGGGGTCCTGGGGTATTCGACGTCCCTGTGCACCCGCCAGCATCAAAACGGCAGTTCGTGGCGGCTGAACGCGCTCAGCCGCGCCCAGCAGCAGCAGGTGCAATCCCTGGTGCATCTGGAACACACGGGCGGGAACCTACCCAAAAGCCACCGTGACCTCTTGCCGTTCCTGGCGGCGGACGGCCGGGCCACGGCGGCCCAGATGGCCCGGGCGCTGGGGCGCACCGCGGCCACGGTGCAGCGACAGTTGAACCGCGTGCTGGCCTCGGACGTCCTGGCATTCCGCTGCGAAGTGGCCCAGGAACTTTCCGGGTATCCCATCACGTGCCAATGGTTTGTCAAGGTTCCACCCGGCGCGCACGAGGCCGCAGCCGCCACGATGCGCCGCCTGCGCAATGTGCGGTTCAGTGCCTCGACCACGGGACGAAGCAACTTCACGGTGATCATGTGGCTGCACTCGGTGGCCGACGTCATGGACGTGGAGCTGGCCCTGCAACAAAACATCCCCGGCATTGAGGTGATGGAAAGCGTGGTCATGCTTGCCTGCGCCAAGCGCGTGGGGTGGCTGCTGAATCCGGACACCACCGCGATGCCCGGCGCCGAGCCGATGGGCCCGCCCTGACTGGGGCGGAAGGTGAGATGGGGCACTAAGGTGACGCTCCGGCGTCGTACCACTGTTAGAATGGGGTTACTTAATGCGCATCAAGCGCATTCTGCGTCGATGAACGCATGCAACTTGTCCCGCACGGATTTTGCTTCAAGCAACTCGCGGTTGACACGCTCTGGCATTGAATCGGCGAACCCGGGCTCAAAACTGATCCCGGGACGTTGAACCGCCTTACGAAAGATTCTCTCTTTACATGACAACTTTTGCTGCCCTTGGTGCGCCCAAGGAAATCGTTGCTTCACTCGCCGCCCAGGGCATTGAAGAAGCATTCCCCATCCAGATCAAGACCCTGCCGGACACCCTGGCCGGTCGCGACGTCCTGGGCCGCGGCCGCACCGGCTCCGGCAAGACCATCGCCTTCGCCATCCCGCTGGTGGCCCGCCTCGCCGAGCGCGAAGCACCGTACTTCCGCAAGCCCGGCAAGCCGATGGGCCTGGTGCTTGCGCCGACCCGCGAGCTGGCCACGCAGCTGAACAACACCATTGAGCCCCTCGCCAAGGCCATGGGCTTGAACACCACCGTCATTTACGGCGGCGTCTCCCAGGCCCGCCAGGAGAAGGCGCTGCGCGCCGGCGTCGACATCGTCATCGCCTGCCCCGGTCGCCTCGAAGACCTCATGAAGCAGCGCATCGTGTCGCTGGAAAACGTTGAGATCACCGTCCTGGACGAGGCCGACCACATGGCCGACCTCGGCTTCCTGCCGGTCGTCAAGCGCCTGCTGGACACCACCCCCACCCAGGGCCAGCGCATGCTGTTCTCCGCCACCTTGGACAACGGCGTGGACAAGATCGTCCAGCGCTACCTCTCCAACCAGCTCACCCACTCGGTGG
>JBAUMA010000584.1:0-4432 GCA_049578485.1 Specibacter sp. | reverse complement strand
GGGAAGTTCACGCCGTCGTTCTCATAGGCCTTGTGGATGATCCCGGACTCATGCACCTTTTGAAAGTGCGTGGTGATGCCCAAGTGCTCCGTGGCCAGGTTGGTGAACCGGTGCGCGGCGGTTTCATAGGACACCGCAAAGGCGTCCCGGATGTCCTCGATGGCCAGTTCCTTGGCAGCCTTGGCCTCCTTCAGGAAGTCCACCGTGGCGCGCTCGGGCATCAGCAGCGACGCCGCAAAGTAGTTCGTGTAGACGCGCTGGCGCAGGAAGTCCGCGTAGTTCCGGGGCGTCTGGTGCCCCAGGACGTAGTGTCCCAGGGCCTGCAGCAGCACCGAACGGGGGTCATGGTCGGAACGCTGGCCCTGCGTGAGATAAATTCGGTGATTCTTCAAATCCGTCACCGAGCGGGTGGAATGCGGCAAGTCCCCCACGTAATGCAGGTCAAAACCAAGGTGTTCGGCGATGTCCGCGGCCACGTGGTGCGATAACGGCCCGCGGTCGTGCCCCACGGCCTTCAGCAGATCCTGCGCCTGTCGTTCAATGTCCGGGTAGTAGTTGTTCTTGGCACGCATCTCCAGCCGGATCTCATTGTTCGCCCGGCGGGCCTCCTCGGGCGTGGCCGACTGTTCATCCAGCCGCCGCTCGAGCTCGTGCTGCAACCCGACGAGGGATTCGAGCACTTCCGTGGAAAGCCGCGAGCTCACGCGGACTTTTGGCAACCCCAACGATTGATATAGTGGCCCGCGCTGCGCCTTCTCCAACTCAATTTCCAGGGCCGCACGCCGGCTGGGAGGTTCGGCTCCCAGCAGCTGCTCAAGCCCGACGCCGAGTGCCCCGGCCAGGCGCTGCAGGAGCGTCAGCCTGGGCTCACGTTTGCCGTTTTCAATCAGCGAAAGCTGAGACGGCGCCGCACCCGCGGCAGCACCAAGATCGTCCAGCGTCATGCCCAGTTTCTTGCGCAGGTGCCGCACGCGGCGGCCCAAGGCAATCAGGTCCACTCCATCGCTTTCGACGCCGGCGCCGTCGTTCCCGGGTGCCGCATCCTTGAGGTTCCAGCCCGCATTGTTCATTTCTTGACAATACGCGAAGAAACGCCAATCTTTCCAGTGTTTGCCCCTAGAAAGGTCTTGAAAACCCCTGAATAGTAGAAATCACGAAGAAGGAACACAATCTCGACAAGCTCGATCACCGGGTTTCTCGGTTTCGAAAGTCTCAATCACCGAAACCGCCGAACCCACCATCGCAAAGGAGCGACCATCATGTGCGCAGCAATTGAACCCGCAAAGACGCCGGAGCAGACCAACGTCGAGGCAGCCGCCGCCCTGGAACTTGAATGGGCCGCCAACCCCCGCTGGGACGGGATCGAACGCAGCTACGCGGCAACCGACGTCGTCAAGTTGCGCGGCCGGGTCGTCGAGGAACAAACCCTGGCCCGCCGCGGTGCCGAAAAGCTCTGGGACCAGCTGCGCAACGCCGGCCCCGAGGGCTACACCAACGCACTTGGCGCCCTGACCGGCAACCAGGCCGTGCAGCAGGTCAAGGCCGGATTGAAGGCCATCTACCTTTCCGGTTGGCAGGTTGCCGCCGACGCCAACACCTCCGGGAACACCTACCCCGACCAGTCCCTGTACCCCGTCAACTCGGTGCCCACCGTGGTCCGGCGCATCAACAACGCGCTGCTGCGGGCGGACCAGATTGAGTTTTCCGAGGGCCAGCAGTCCGTGGAGGACTGGCTCGTGCCGATCGTGGCCGACGCCGAGGCCGGCTTTGGCGGCCCGCTGAACGCCTATGAGCTCATGAAGTCCATGATCGGCGCCGGCGCGGCGGGCGTGCACTGGGAAGACCAGCTGGCCAGCGAAAAGAAGTGCGGCCACCTGGGCGGAAAGGTCCTGATCCCCACGGCCCAGCATGTTCGCACCCTGAACGCGGCACGGCTCGCGGCCGACGTCGCCGGAGTTCCCTCGGTCATCATTGCCCGCACCGATGCCGAGGCCGCCACCTTGATCACCTCCGACGTGGACGACCGCGACAAGCCATTCATCACCGGCGAGCGCACCCCCGAAGGTTTCTACCATGTGCGCAACGGGATTGAACCGTGCATTGCCCGGGCCCTGGCCTACGCACCGCACGCCGATCTCATCTGGATGGAAACCGGCACCCCGGACCTGGCGCTGGCGAAGAAATTTGCCGACGCCGTCCACGCCGAATTCCCCGACCAGATGCTTGCCTACAACTGCTCGCCGTCGTTCAACTGGAGAAAACACTTGGACGACGCCACGATTGCCAAGTTCCAACGTGAACTCGGCGCCATGGGCTTCAAGTTCCAGTTCATCACCCTGGCTGGCTTCCACGCCCTGAACTACTCGATGTTCGACCTCGCCCACGGTTACGCCCGGGACGGGATGAGCGCCTACGTCGAACTGCAGGAGCGCGAATTTGGCTCCGAAGAACGCGGCTACACCGCTACCAAGCACCAGCGCGAAGTGGGCACAGGCTACTTCGATTTGGTTGCGAGCGCGCTGAACCCAAACAGCGGCACCCTCGCATTGGCCGGCTCCACCGAAGCCCAGCAGTTCCACTAACCTTCTCCCCGTCTATGTTGCAGTTGTTGGACCAAAACGTGCCGATTCGGGCCATTTTGGTCCAACAACTGCAACACAGACCGCCCAGACTTGGAGCGCTTCCCATGAACACCAGCTACAGCATCAACGGCATCACCCTGACAGCACCGCCCATCCCCCGCCAGGAGGAAATCCTCACCCCTGAGGCCCTGGATTTCATCTCCGCCCTGAACCGCACGACGACGGCGCGCCGCCAGGAATTGCTCGACGCCCGCCAAACGCGGCGCCGGCAGATCCTCAGCGGCACCGACCCGCGCTTCCTCAGCCACACCTCCCCCATCCGGGAGGATCCCAACTGGCGGGTTGCCCCGCCGGCACCTGGCCTGGAGGACCGCCGCGTGGAAATCACCGGCCCGGTCGACCAAAAGATGACCATCAACGCCTTGAATTCCGGCGCCAAGGTGTGGCTTGCGGACATGGAAGACTCCTCCACACCCACCTGGGGCAATGTGATCCGCGGCCAGCTGAACCTCATCGATGCGCTGGAACGCCGCATCGACTTCACCAGTGCCGAGGGCAAGGACTACCGGCTCAATCCGGCCGATGAGCTCCCCACCATCGTGGTTCGGCCCCGCGGCTGGCACCTGCCCGAAAAGCACCTGCTCATCAACGGCAAGCCCATGGCCGGGGGAATCGTCGATTTCGGGCTGTTCTTCTTCCACAACGCCCGGCGCCTGATCGCCCAGGGCAAGGGACCCTACTTCTACCTGCCAAAGATTGAAAACCACCTGGAAGCCCGGCTCTGGAATGACATCTTCATCCAGGCCCAGGACCTCCTCGGCATCCCGCAGGGAACCATCCGGGCCACCGTCCTGATCGAAACCATCACGGCGGCGTTTGAGATGGAGGAGATCCTCTACGAACTCCGGGACCACGCCTCCGGCCTGAACGCCGGGCGCTGGGACTACCTGTTCTCGGTCATCAAGAATTTCCGCACCCGTGGCCCGCGCTTTGTGCTCCCGGACCGCAACCAGATCACCATGACGGCCCCCTTCATGCGCGCCTACACCGAGCAACTGGTCCGGGCCTGCCACCGACGCGGCGCCATGGCCATTGGCGGCATGGCAGCATTCGTGCCCAACCGCCGCGATCCGGAGGCCAATGCCAACGCCATGGCAAAGGTCCGGGCGGACAAGACCCGCGAAGCCAACGATGGATTCGACGGCTCATGGGTGGCACACCCCGACCTGGTCCCCGTTGCCATGGAAGTCTTTGACGACATGCTCGGCTGGAATCCCAACCAGATCAACCGCCTGCGCGAGGACGTCATCCCCGACGACAGGGCCCTGCTGGACGTCGCCGGAACCCAAGGCACCATCACCGAGGCCGGCATTCGCGACAACATCTGGGTGGGCATCCAATACATCGAATCCTGGCTGCGTGGCCACGGCGCCGTCGCCCTGAACAACCTCATGGAGGACGCCGCCACCGCGGAAATCTCCCGGTCCCAGATCTGGCAGTGGATCCACAGCCAGGCCATCACCGACTTGGGTGAGCTGATCACCTTTGACTGGGTGCAGGAGATGCTCGAGGAGGAATTTGAAAAGATGCCCCGCTTCGACACTGACAGGTTTGACGACGCCCTGGAAATCTTCGAGGCGGTGGCCCTGGGCGAGGAGTTCCCCACCTTCCTGACCCTGTCCGCCTACTCGGACTACCTGCACGAGACCCCCGAGCACGAATCCAAAAGGACCGCCCAGCTCGTCGCAGCATAGGTTTGGCTGGGTTCACCGGACGCTACGCCACTGCAGGCCCGAGATCCGGGTCCCGGTGGGCCAGCCTTAGCTCCACTCGAACGGGGAGTAGGGGGG
>JBAUMA010000583.1:0-18165 GCA_049578485.1 Specibacter sp. | reverse complement strand
GCCTTGCCCGGGCCCCTGGAACCCGGGCCCCTTAACCCCATGCCCCGCACCATGCCAAGGCGCCGGCGTCGCACCAGAATGCGGGTAAAGGCCGGAGACGCCAGGGCCAGCAGCACCAGCACCCCTGCCAGCAGCGTGGCGCTGATCCTTGCCGGAGGGGCGGTTTCCGCGACGGCGGGCGCCGTGCTGGGTGCCGCCGTGGTGGGTGCGGCGAGGGCGCTGCCGGTTGCCCGGGAGTTGGCACCGTTCAGGAGGTCGTTGTTGCCGGGGTTGGTGTTGGGGGTTGCCGGCGCCTGCGCATAAGAGGGGACCACGCCGCGGGATGGGGTGGGTTCAAACGGCACCCAGCCAAGGCCCTCAAAGTACAGTTCGGGCCAGGCGTGGGCGTCGCGGCCGGCCACCTCGTAGCCGGTCACTTTCGTCCCGTTCAAATCGGCGGTGTCTGAGGTGGCCGTACCGGGGGCGAAACCGACCACAATGCGCGAGGGAATGCCCAGTTCGCGAGCCATGACGGCCATGGCGGCCGAAAAGTGCACGCAATAGCCGCTCTTGACTTCCAGGAACTTCGCCACCACGTTCATTCCCGCACCGTCGTAGCCCTCCTGCACCGGCGTTTTCACGCTGTATGTAAACGCAGGGGAACGCAAGTAGTCCTGGATGGCCATGGCCTGGTCGTACGGGGTGCCCTTGCCGGCAGCGACGTCCTGTGCCGTCTTCTTGATGATCGAGGGGACATTGTTGGGCAGCTTGGTGAAGATGGGGTCAAGCCCGCTGCCGGGCTTTTGCGTGGCTGCCCGGAGCAGCGCGGGCGTCAGCTGCGGCATCTGGCTCGTGACCACATACGACTGTTCGGTCGTGGCCGAGTTGACGGCGTTGATGGTCTGGGTCGACGGGTTCCAGGTCCAGCGTCCGCTCAACGAGTCAATGGCCGTGACGGACAGCGGCGCGGGCAGCCAGGTGCTGGTCAGGTTCGCGATGGTCACGGCGGTGGTGGTTTCCACGCGCGGCACGGCCGGGTTCGCCCCGAACGCGGGGGACAGCCCCGACAGGGACGCGGAGAGGTCCTTGGGGGTGGCCGAGGGCTTCCACGTCTTTCCGGAGAAGTCCTCCAAGGTGCTCATGCGCATGTACTCGGCCCCGGGCGCGTCCGTCAGGTACGTCATGGTGATGGCGCCGGACTGGGCCCGCAGGTCATTGCCAAGCGAAATCATGGGGTCCAGGCCGGAGACGTCCCCGGGCGAGCCGAGCCGGGAACCCTGCGGGAACACCCCCTGGTCGAAGCCTGGCACGACCGCCGGCAGCAGCGTCATCAGGAGCACGACGGCGGCCCCGAGGGCGGCAGCCCGGGCGAGGGTGCCGCTTGCCGCACGGTTGGCGCCGGCGCGCAGCCGTCCGTCAGGGGCGTACCAGCGGCAGCAGCCAAGAACCAGCAGGTAGCCGGCGCCTGCCCCGACAAAACCGACCGTGCCCACGCCGTCTGAGGTGGTCAGGGAGGATGGCAGCAGCACCAGAACTATGGCCAGGCCGCTGGTGGCGGGCATGGCCACGGTGATGGCCACGGTGTCCAAGAGTAGGGCGACAAACCCCAGGCCCGCGCAAATGACAAACGTGATGCCGTCGTCCAAGGGTACGGGGGTGCTGTTGACCATGATGGTGGTGGCGGCATCACTGGCCAGGTTGACCGCGGCGTGGACGGTCCCCATCGACGGGATGACGCCCAGGTACGCGGTGCCCGGGAAAAATGCCAGCGTCAGGCCCATGAACCAGCCAAGCAGTGCGCCTATGGGGGCGTAGGGGCTGAGCCTGGAGTATTTGCGCAGCAACGCCGGCGGCAGCACGGTGAAGGCGGTGACCAGGATGGCTTGCGGGAACCAGCTGTTATCCAGCAGCACCCCGTTCAGGCTCAGGGAACTGGCCATCACCGCACCAAATATGGCGGTGGCCAGCACCCAGCGCGCCGGGCCGGTCTCGGCCGTGCCCAGGCTCCGCCGCCAGCCGCCCTTGCCGCGGGGCCCGGAACCCGGCCGGCCGCCGTCGTTGGTGCCGTACGGCGGCCGCGATCCTGCGATGGTGCCCGTCATGGCCGTCCTCCAACAATGGGGTGTGCGGGGCGTGGGCCGGTCGTCGGCTTGAGCAGCGGTGACGGGGCATCCAGCTCGGACCAGGCGTTCAGCAGGGCCGTGTCGGGGGTGAGGGCCACGGCCTGCCAGCCGGCACGCCGCAGGATGTCCACGGGCTCGGAAACGGCCTGCGGGTCCTGGCACACGATCAGCGCGAAGGCCCCCTCGGCGGCCTCGATGGCCGTGGCAAGGACGGTGGCGTCGGCCTCCGTGAGGACACCCGTCACCGCGATGACGGGGCCGCGGCGCCGGGTCTGGACCAGCTTGTCCACGAGGGTGTCTGACAGTGAGGCGTGCTCATCGGAGCGGCCAAGGGCCGAATTTTCGCTCGCAAGCTCCAGGGCCGCCAATGACTGGGCAACGGCCAGCAGGCCCGACTGGCCGGAAAAGTCCTCCCGGTTGGGCTCCTGTGCGGACCGCGATGCGTGAAAGCCGGGGCGGCCGAGTTGGTCCAGCACGCGCAGGGAATAGCCGCGTTCCAACAGGTGCGCGGAAACGGACACCGCCGCAACCACCGCCCATTCAAAGGCGGGGGTGCTCAGCAGGGAGTCAACCTTGTGCACCACCCGTCCGCTGTGGCTGTAGGCCATGAGCCGCTGGTCCAGCACCAGAGCCGCCTCCGGGGTGGACACGGATTCCTCGGCACGGACCATGAGCTTGCCCTGGCGGGCGGTGGCGGGCCAGTGGACGCGGCGCAGCGGATCCCCGTGGCGGTACTCGCGGGTCATGACGTCGTCGTCGCTCGGGTTGGCCTGCTGCCGGGTGGACCGGGAGCCGTCCTGGCCGCGCCCTCCGGTCAGGGAAATCTCCGGCAGCGCGACGGCGGCCGGAGCCACCGTGAGCATGTCGCCCTTGTCCAGGCTGCGCCGGAGCATGGCCACGTCGAAGGGGTCGCTGAACTTTGCGGTGAGCGGGCCGATCGTGAAGACGCCGCGCCGCGTCGGGTGCAGCTTGTAGTTGTACCGGCTGAGCAGGCTGCGCGGTGCCACGGGGTTGGGGTAGTCAAAATGGGGCACATTGATCAGGTGTGGGGGCAGCTGCTCCACAATGCGGGCATGCGCCGCGCCCGGGGTCTGGCCGTGCACTTCCAGCGTCACCATTGCCGTGGTGCCGGTCTCCACGAAAGCCGGGGAAAAATGGCGCCGCACGGTGAAGCCGGGTGAGAACATGCGCAGGCCGGCGCTGGCGAGGGGCGGCAGGGCCAGTAGGAACACCGACACCACCAGCAGGTCCCGGCGGCCCAGGACCTGGGCAAAAAGCAGGGCCAGCAAGCCCGCGCCCATGAGCACCCAACCTCGCGGACGGAAAACGCTGCCTGCAAGCGCGCCCATCACATGCCCTGCCTATCCGACACTCGGAGCCTGGCGCGGGGGGCTGGGACGCAGGAGGCCTGCCGTTGCCGGGCGGCTGCGTGCGGTGTCCGGCTGGGCCGGCACGGGAATCCGGGCCAGGGCATCGGCAATGACGTCTGCCGCCGTGGTGCCCAGGCTTGCCGCCTTGCGCTCCACGATCAGCCGGTGCGCCAGGACGGGTTCGGCGAGGTCGCGGATGTCGTCGGGCAGCACGAATCCACGCCCGGCCAGGGCCGCGGAGGCCTTGGCGGCCCGCAGCAGCTGCAGCAGGGCACGCGGGCTGGCCCCAAGCCGCAGGGAGGGGCTGGTCCGGGTGGCCTGGCCCAGGGCCACCGTGTATTCCTTCACCGCCGTGGAGACGTGGATGGCGGCAACCACCTCCAGCATGGCGGCCAAATCCGCCGTGGAGGCAACGGCCGTGACGGCATCGAGCGGATTGACCGACTGGTGGGTTTCGAGCATGGCCAGTTCCGCCGTGGTGTCGGGGTAGCCCATGGAAATCCTGGCCATGAAACGGTCGCGCTGGGCTTCCGGGAGCGGGTAGGTTCCCTCCATTTCAATGGGATTCTGGGTGGCAACCACCATGAACGGCTCCCTGAGCCGGTACGAGGTGCCATCCACCGTGACCTGGTGCTCCTCCATGGACTCCAGCAGCGCCGACTGTGTCTTGGCCGAGGCGCGGTTGATCTCATCGCCAATGACCAGGTTGGCAAAGATGGCGCCGGGCCGGAACTCAAAGGACTGCGCCGACTGGTTGTAAATGGACACCCCGGTGATGTCGCTGGGCAGCAAATCGGGGGTGAACTGGATGCGGCTGACGGAACAGTCAAGGGTTTTGGCCAGGGTTTTGGCCAGCAGGGTCTTGCCCACCCCGGGCACATCCTCCAGCAATAGGTGGCCACGGGCCAAAAGAACCGTCAGGGCCAGCTGGACGGCTTCTTGCTTGCCGTCGATCACGGTGTTCATTGCGGCCATGATGTCGTTGCTCAGGCGCGCAAACTGACCTGCATCCATGGTCTGTGCCGTGCCTGTGGAGGCTGTTGCCGTGAGGGTTTCGCGCGGGTTCATTCCCAACCTTTCAAATTCCTTCTCCGGCCACGAAAGTTCGTTCCGATTGTGACCCACGCTACTAGTATCCGCCGTGTTCGGCGGAACGCGAACTGCCCGGGGTGGGTAAAGTTGAAAATATGTGTTCCACGGAAGTTCCCCGCCCCTATCGACGCGACACTGCCAAGGACGCCGACGACGCCGGCACCCGCCGCCCCGGGTACGCCCCCGCACCTGCCCCACTGCCCGTTCCGGTGCATGACAACCACACGCACTTTGACTTTGGCGATTCGCCCGTGGCGCTGCGCGAGGCCCTGGACGCGGCCGAAGCCGTGGGAATCGCCGGGGCCGTGCAGGTGGGCTGCGACCTCGCCTCCTCCCGGTTCACGGCGGCAGCGGTGGACATGGATCCGCGCGTCCTGGGCGCGGTGGCCATCCATCCCAACGACGCCCCCGAGCTTGCCGGGGAGTCCTTGTTGGAGGCCGCGCTGGAGGAAATTGACGCCCTGGCCGCGCACCCCCGCATCCGGGCCATCGGGGAGACCGGGCTGGACTACTTCCGCACGGGACCGGCGGGCGTTGCAGACCAAAAATACTCCTTCCGCCGCCACATCGGGATTGCCAAGAAGCATGGCCTGGCACTGCAAATCCACGACCGGGATGCCCACGCCGATGTGGTGAGTGTGCTACGGGAGGAGGGGGCGCCGTCGTGCGTGGTTTTCCATTGCTTTTCAGGGGATGCTGAACTGGCCAAAATCTGCAACGAGAACGGCTGGTACATGTCCTTTTCGGGCACATTGACGTTTAAGAATGCAAAAAATTTGCGGGAGGCGCTCGCCGTGGCCGATCCGGCCCTGCTCCTGGTCGAAACCGATGCCCCGTTCTTGACGCCTCATCCACACCGCGGACGCCCGAATGCCAGCTACATGCTGCCGTACACGGTGCAATCCATGGGTCAATTGATGGGGCGGGATTTGTCCGATCTTGGCTTGCTGTTGCGGGCCAACACCGAGGCCGTTTACGGGTCGTGGGACGGGTGATTTGCGGCATGGACCGTTATCAAACCTTGTCTAAGCGATAACGATTAGGTTACGCTGGAGGACTATTAGCCGTGGTCGGGGAAGGCCAACGGAGAAAATGCTGCCGGATCCACCGTTCAAACCGGGTCTTGCGGCAACCGTTCTCAGGAACAAAATTGCACGGGTTTGCTCAGCCTAAAACCGTGCAATTTTGCCCGCACTTTCCCGTGCCCGGGTGCTCTAGTAGTTACGGGAACAAGTGACCTTTCTTCTCTCCGCCAACGGGAAACCGAACGTTTTCAAGATTGCCGGCCAGGCAGCAGTGCTGCTGGCCCTCGTGGCAGGACTCTTGACGTTCATGGGAGCCAACAAGTCAGTCACCGTCGTGGTGGATGGCCAGGCCCGTTCGGTTTCAACTTTTGGCGGTTCGGTCGCCGACGTCCTGAACAAGGCCGATGTCTCCGTTGGCGCCGCAGACCAGGTCACCCCCGCCCTTGACAGCGCAGTGCACAATGGCACGGCCATCACGGTCAACACGGCCAAGCACGTCACGGTGAACCTCGACGGCGCCCAGCGCACCGTCACCACCACCTCCGACAAAGTCAGCGGCTTGATCAACCAGCTGGGCATCGCCGCCAGCGCCCGTGTTTCCCTTCCCGGCGACACCCTCCTGGCTAGTTCCAGTGACGTAAGCATCATCACCCCCAAGCAGGTCACGATCGTGGCCGACGGCAAGAAGTCCGTTGAGACCACCACGGCCCAGACTGTTTCAGACGTCCTTGCCGAGTCCGGCATCAAGCTGGCCAAGACGGACCTCGTCTCGGTTCCGGCCGCAGCCAACGTCGTGGAGAACATGGTGGTCAAGGTTTCGCGGGTCAATACCGCAGGAACTGTTTCGGTGAAGTCAGCCGTCCCGTTTGCCACCGAAGAAGTCATCGACCCGGCCATGTTCAAGGACCAGAAGAAGACCACCCAAGCAGGAGTGGCCGGAACCTTGCAAAAGACATTCCGCACCGTCACGGTTGACGGCGTCGTGGTCAGCCGCACCGAGACCGGCTCATCCATTGTCACCGCCGCAGTCGCCGCGAAGATTAGCGTGGGCGGCAAGGAACGCCCGGCCGCCACTCCCACGGCGACCGCAACACCCGCTGCCGCCAAACCGGCAGCCAACTCCGGTGCCGCCCCCGCCATGGCCAACGAGGCCATGTGGGATGCGATCGCCCAGTGCGAGTCAACGGGCAACTGGTCCATCAACACCGGCAACGGCTACTACGGCGGACTCCAGTTCGACATCCAGACCTGGATCGGCGCCGGCGGCGGCGCCTATGCCCCGAACGCCAGCCTGGCCACCAAGGCGCAGCAAATCGCCATCGCCAACAAGGTCTACGCCGCGCGCGGCCTCGGCCCGTGGGGTTGCGCAGGCGCCGCCGGATAACAGCGCACGCCCTGTGCCCCATGCTCCCCGTTCGGCTTTGCAGCCGGCGGGGAGCACGTTCTTTTTAATAGCGGATACGATTGTGCAGTGACCATGCCCCAACCCAGCCCCCAGCCCCTTCTCGGCGCCACGGAGATCCGCCGCCTCGCGGAGGAAATTGGCGTGCGCCCCACCAAAACGCTGGGCCAGAACTTTGTGATCGACGGCAACACCATCCGCCGGATCGTTGCGGCCGCCAAGGTGGACCCCGCCGAGACAGTACTGGAAGTCGGCCCCGGGCTCGGTTCCCTGACGCTGGGCCTGCTCGACGCCGCCGCCCGCGTGGTGGCTGTGGAAATCGATCCCGTCCTGGCGGCCAAACTGCCCTCCACCGTGGCCGCCTTCCGCCCGGAGAAGGCCGGCAACCTCGACGTCGTGCTTTCCGACGCCATGCGCGTGACCGAACTGCCCGCCGAGCCCACCGCCCTCGTTGCCAACCTGCCCTACAACGTGGCCGTTCCCGTGGTGCTGCACCTGCTGGAGCACTTCCCGTCCCTGAAGCATGGGCTGGTCATGGTCCAGGACGAGGTGGCCGACCGCATGGTGGCAGGTCCGGGGTCCAAGACCTATGGGGTGCCCTCGGTCAAGGGCGCCTGGTACTCGCAAATGCGTAAGGCCGGCGTGATCGGCATGAACGTGTTTTGGCCGGCGCCGAAAATCTCCTCCGGACTGGTGGAATTCATCCGGCGCGAACCACCCGTGACGCACGCGAGCCGCGAACAGGTTTTTGAGGTCATCGACGCCGCCTTCGCCCAACGACGCAAAACGCTGCGCGCAGCCCTGGCCGGCTGGGCCGGGGGCGCCGTCGAGGCCGAAAAATACCTTCGCATGGCAGGGGTCGATCCCAGTGCCCGCGGCGAAGTCATTGACGTGACCGCGTTTGCCCGCATTGCCGAAGCCAAACATCCCTTGATGGCGTAGCAGCTTCCATGGAAGAGATGAATCGCAGCCCCCGTTCGAGGGAAACCCCGCTGACCGCCGGTGGCCAGCCGGGGGAGGACCTCGACTGGACGGGCCGGCCCCGCCACGTCCGGGTCAGGGCCCCCGGCAAGATCAACGCCTCCTTCAAGGCCGGGCCGCTGCGCGCCGACGGCTACCATTCCGTGGCCAGTACCTACCTGGCGGTCTCGCTGTACGAGGAAGTCCAGGCCACGGCCAAGCCGGGCACGCCGGCCCGTGACATCACCGTCAGCATCAGCGCGAACAGTTCCCTGGCCCCGAAGCTGCTGGACGGGATTCCGCTGGATGCGACGAACCTGGCCGTGCGCGCGGCCCTGCTGGTGGCCGACGTCAGCGAAAACCCCTGCGGCGTGCACCTGGAGATCACCAAGCACGTGCCCATCGCCGGCGGCATGGGGGGCGGCTCCGCCGACGCCGCCGCGGCCCTGGTGGCCTGCGACGCCCTGTGGCGTTCCGGGCTGTCCCGGGAGGAGCTGTCCTTGCTCGGTTCCGAGCTTGGCGCCGACGTGCCGTTCGCACTATTGGGAGGCGCCGCCGTCGGACTGGGAGTGGGGGACAAGCTCACCGCGGCCCTGGCACCGGTGCCGCTGCACTGGGTCCTGGTGCAGTCCGACCACGGCTTGTCGACACCTATCGTGTACGGGGCCCTTGACGGCTTGCGGGAGGGGCTCGACGTCGAGACGCCCGAACGGGTGGATCCGCGGATCCTGGCCGCGCTCCGTGCCGGGGACCCGGCCCTGCTGGCGCCGTGGCTGGTCAACGACCTCCAGGCGGCCGCGCTGGCGCTTGCACCGGAACTGGATGACGTCCTGGCGGCGGGGCTCGAACACGGGGCCCTGGCGGCCATGGTGTCCGGATCCGGTCCCACCGTCGCCATGCTGGCCACCGACTCCCGGCACGCCTCCGAACTGGCTGCCGCGTTGTCGAACGCCGGCCATGCCGCAGTTGCGGTGGAAGGCCCCGTTCACGGGGCACACAGAGTTTTTGACGCATGATTTCCCCAGTGCAAGATTTCCTTTAATGAAAGTGGTTTGACGTGGCACACCTCCTTGGCGGAGAAAACCTCAGCATCGCGTTTGCGACGCGCACCGTTTTGGACGGCGTGACCGTGGGGCTTGAAGAAGGCGACCGGATTGGCATCGTGGGCCGCAACGGCGACGGCAAGTCAACGCTCATGCGGTTGCTCTCGGGCCGGCAAACCGCCGATTCCGGGCGCGTGACCGTCCGCGGCGGCGTGCACGTGGGCTACCTTGACCAGTCCGACGTGCTCGACGGCGACAACACGGTGGGCTTTGCCATCGTGGGTGAGTCCGCGGACCACGAGTGGGCCTCCAACCCCAAGATCCGCGAGATCATGGGCGCCTTGGTGGGCGAGGTGGACTGGCACGCCAACATCCACTCGCTCTCGGGCGGCCAGAAGCGCCGCGTTGCCCTCGCCAAGCTGCTCATTGGCGACGACGACGTCATCATGCTTGACGAGCCCACCAACCACCTCGACGTGGAGGGCGTGGCCTGGCTGGCCAAGCACCTCAAGCAGCGGTGGCGGACCAACGAAGGCGCGTTCGTCGTCGTGACCCACGACCGCTGGTTCCTCGATGAGGTTTGTACCCGCACCTGGGAGGTCCACGACGGCGTCGTCGACCCCTTCGACGGCGGCTATGCGGCGTACGTGCTGGCCCGCGCCGAGCGCGACCGCATGAACTCCGTCATTGAAACCAAGCGCGTCCAGCTGGTCAAGAAGGAGCTGGCATGGCTGCGCCGCGGCGCCCCGGCCCGCACGGCCAAGCCGAAGTTCCGCATCGAGGCAGCCAACGAGCTCATTGCCGACGTCCCCGAACCCCGCGACACCGTGGCCCTGTCCAAGATGGCCACGGCCCGCCAGGGCAAGGACGTGCTGGATTTGGAAAACGTGTCCCTGTCCTATGGGGACAAGGAGCTCTTCAACAACATCACCCTGCGCCTGGCCCCGGGCGAGCGCCTGGGCCTGGTGGGCGTCAACGGCGCCGGCAAGACCACCCTGCTTCGCCTGCTCAACGGCGAGGTGGAGCCCACCTCGGGCCGGCTCAAGCGCGGCAAGACCGTGCAGACCGCCGTGTTGACGCAGGAGGTGCGCGAGCTGGACGACGTCATGAACATGCGCGTGATCGAAGTTATCGAGCGGGAGAAGCGCTCCTTCGAGGTGGGCGGCAAGGACATGACGGCCGGGCAGCTCGTGGAGCAGCTCGGCTTCACGAAGGACAAGCAGTGGACACCCGTGAAGGACCTCTCCGGTGGGGAGCGCCGCCGCCTGCAGCTGCTGCGCCTGCTGGTGGGCGAACCCAACGTGCTCATGCTCGATGAGCCCACGAACGACCTCGACACCGACACCCTGGCCGCCGTGGAGGACGTACTGGACGGCTGGCCCGGCACGCTGGTTGTGGTCTCGCACGACCGTTACCTGCTGGAGCGCGTCACGGACCACCAGATGGCCATGTTGGGCGACGGCAAATTGCTCGGGCTGACCCGCGGAGTGGACCAGTATTTGGAACTGCGCGAGGCGGCCATGGCCGCCAAGTCGGCGCCGGCCGCCGGGTCCGGGGCGCCTTCCGGGCCTTCCGAGGGCCAGAAGCGCGAGGCCCGCAAGGTCCTGAACCGCCTGGAACGCCAGCTGGGCAAGAACTCGGCGGCAGATGCCAAGATCCACGCCCAGATGGCTGCCAGCGTGGGCGACTACGACGCCCTCGCCGACCTCAACGCCAAGCTGGCCAAGCTCGCCACCGAGCGCGAAGGCCTGGAGTTGGAATGGCTTGAAGCCTCCGAGGTCCTGGACTAGCACTGCTGCGGACGCTGTCTCACCTTTGGTCCGTTTCCGGCGGACGCCGTCTCACCTTTGGCGCTGAATCGATGGACGCCGTCTCACTTTCCGATACGGCGTTTGTAGAGATTGCGCCAACGGTGATTCGGCGTCATTGGAGATTGCAGAACCCTGTTGTGCTTAAAACACATCCCCAGCCTGGTGTGGGAGGTCTCAGGGGGCGAAGTTGTGTGAAATCCGACACGTGCCGGCGAGTGAAATTGGCCTCGGGCGCGGCTCAACTCGCGAAATGCCCGCCACCCGTGGCACACTAGATTCTCGTGAGTGTGCCGCAGTGCGAGACGCCCACATTCCGCCCTGGTGTAATGGCAGCACCCCAGCCTTTGGAGCTGTGGAGTATAGGTTCGAATCCTATGGGCGGAACCCAGCAGATAATCGCCGTGTCTGCGCAACAGGTACCATGGACATGATTCCCATTGCGTACGTTTGAACACGGACTGTGGTCCGGGCAGGAGTGCCACTTAGTGAGCCCCCAAAACACCCCTTCAGTCAATCCGGCAGCCGTTATTGTGCTGGCGGCCGGTGCAGGCACCCGGATGAAGTCCCGGCTGCCAAAGATCCTGCACCCCATTGGCGGCATCTCCATGGTGGGCCACGCGTTGGCGGCGGCACAGGGCCTGAACCCGGACCGCCTGGCCGTGGTGGTCAGGTTTGAACGGGATGCCGTTGCGGCGCACGTGGCCCGGCTCGATGGCACGGCGCTCATTGTTGACCAGGACGAGATCCCCGGCACCGGCCGCGCCGTCCAGGTGGCCCTTGAAGCCCTGGACGCCGATGCCGAGACCAGCGGCACCGTGGTGGTCACCTACGGCGACGTTCCGCTGCTGACCACCGAACTGCTCACCGAGCTCGTCAGCACCCACGCGCAGGACAACAACGCCGTGACCGTGCTGACCGCCGTGTTGGATGACGCGGCCGGCTATGGCCGCATCATGCGTCACGACACCGATGGCACCGTCCTGGGGATCCGCGAACACAAGGACGCCAGCGACGCCGAACGTGAAATCCGCGAGATCAACTCGGGCATATACGCTTTTGACGCCAAAATCTTGCGTGAGGCCCTCAAGCAGGTCACCACGGACAACAACCAGGGCGAAATGTACCTCACCGACGTCCTGGGCCTTGCCTGGAACGACGGCGGCCGCGTCGCCGCCGTGGTCACCACGGACCGCTGGCAGGTTGAAGGCGCCAACGACCGCGTGCAGCTGGCCACCCTGGGCGCCGAACACAACCGCCGCATCGTGGAAGGCTGGATGTGCGCAGGCGTGAGCATCATCGACCCCGCCACCACCTGGATTGACTCCACGGTGGAACTGGACGAGGACGTCACGATCCTGCCCGGCACCCAACTGCACGGCAAAACAACCGTGGCGCGCGACGCCGTCGTCGGTCCCGACTCCACGTTGACCGATGTTCAGATCGCCGAAGGGGCCGAGGTCACCCGCACCCACGGCTCCGGCGCCGTCATTGGCGCAGGTTCCCATGTTGGTCCGTTCACTTATCTTCGCCCCGGCACGGTGCTGGGCGCGGACGGCAAGATCGGTGCGTTCTACGAGACCAAGAACGTCACGATCGGCCGCGGGTCCAAGCTCTCGCACCTGGGCTACGCCGGCGACGCCGAAATTGGCGAGGACACCAACATCGGCTGCGGCAACATCACGGCCAATTTCGACGGCGTCAACAAGCACCGCACCGTGATCGGTTCGGGCGTGCGCACCGGCTCCAACACTGTTTTCGTGGCACCGGTGACCGTGGGGGACGGTGCATTCACCGGTGCGGGAGCCATTGTCCGCAAGGACGTCCCGGCCGGCGCGCTGAGCCTGACAGTGGCACCGCAGCGCAACGCGGAAGGCTGGACCGTGGCGAACCGGCCCGGCAGCATCCCGGCCCAGGCCGCGGAAAATGCGCAAAACTCCTAAGACTTCTCACCTACCCCACCCCTGCGAGAAAGCGATCCGATGAGCGAACTTAGCCACAACGTCGACAAGAAACTGGTGCTGGCCACCGGCCGTGCCCACCCCGAACTGGCCGAAGAAGTGGCGCGGTGTTTGAACACGGAACTGCTGCCCATGTCTGCCTACGACTTCGCCAACGGGGAAATCTATGTCCGTTCCGGTGAGAGCGTGCGCGGCAAGGAAGTGTTCATCATCCAGGCCCACCCGGCCCCGTTGAACAACTGGCTCATGGAACAGCTCATCATGGTCGACTCCATGAAGCGCGCCTCCGCCCGCGGCATCACCGTGGTCTCCCCGTTCTACCCGTACTCCCGCCAGGACAAGAAGGGCCGCGGCCGCGAGCCGATCTCCGCACGCCTGGTCGCGGACCTGTACAAGACCGCCGGCGCCGACAGGATCATGAGCGTTGACCTGCACACCGCGCAGATCCAGGGCTTCTTCGACGGCCCCGTCGACCACTTGTTCGCCATTCCGCTGCTGGCCGACCACATCCGCACGATTGTCGGGGACGACGCCGTCACAGTGGTTTCGCCCGACACCGGCCGTGTGCGCGTGGCTGAGCAGTGGGCCGATCGCCTGGGTGGGGCCCCGTTGGCGTTCGTGCACAAGTCGCGTGATTTGACCGTGCCGAACCAGGCAGTTTCCAAGACCGTGGTGGGACAGGTTGAGGGACGCACCTGCGTTTTGATCGATGACATGATCGACACCGGCGGAACCATTGCCGGCGCCGTCCGCGTGCTCAAGGATGCCGGGGCCAAGGACGTCATCATTGCCGCCACCCACGCCATCTTCTCCGAGCCGGCCTCCGAACGCCTGGCCAACTGTGGCGCCCGCGAAGTGGTTGTCACCAACACGCTGCCCATCCCGGAGTCCAAACGCTTCCCCACCCTGACGGTGCTCTCGATCGCACCGCTGCTGGCCCAGGCCATCAAGGAAGTCTTCGAGGACGGCTCGGTCACTTCGCTCTTCGACGGCAACGCCTAACAACTGCCTGTCCCGCGCTTATGCGCCACTCACGTTGTGAGTGTGGCGCGGCCGCGTCACTGGCGCCAAACCCGCTGCGGATCGATCGCATAAGCCCACACCAATTGGCTTATGCGATCGACTCACGGCGGGTTTTTCGCATAAACGGACCCGTTGGTCCCTCCACAGCCAGCAGCCGCCCCGTGCTTGTCCACATTTACGACGGCGGGGCTGCCGCGGCGTCCGCTGTGTGGACACCATGGGTGGCATGAACGATTCAAAGATGCGAGCCGTCGTTGAAGCGGTGGAGTGGTACGGAAAAGTTGCCCGGCGCAAGGATCTGGTGGATCGCGGGTGCACTGAGTGGCACATCCGCAAGGCCGTCAGCGACGGGCAGCTCCGGCAGATCGGCCGCGGCTACTACGCGCTTCCGGACGCCGACCTCCTGGACGTGCGCCTCGCCCTATACCAGGCCCGGCGGACGTGCCTCACCAAGGCGGAGCAACTGGGCCTGTGGATCATCAGGCCGCCGGAAATGCCGCACGTGGCCGCCGCCCATGGACGGCCGGTCCCCGGCTGTGTAGTCCACAAAGTCAAGGGACCGCAGACGCTGATGGACATCCTGCGCCAGTGCATCAAATGCGGCACCGAAGTGGAGGCCCTGGCGGTGGTGGAGTCCGCCGTGGTGAAGGACCTCTGCACCATTCCCCAGCTCCGTGTTGCATTTGCCGGCCGCGAAGATGCCCGGGCGCGCGCCATCATTGACCTGATTGACCCCCAGTCCATGTCCATCGTGGAAACTGTGGCACGGTACTCCTTGAAAAAGGAGGGGCTTAACGTCCAAAGCCAGTACTACGTCAAAGACGTGGGTCATCTTGACCTCCTGGTGGAAGGGGTGCTGTGCGTTGAAACCGACGGGGAGCAATTCCACAACACGCCCCAGGGCTGGGCGGAAGACCTTCGGCGCGACAATCTGCTGGTCATCAAGGGCAAGTGGTGCCTCCGGATTCCTGCCAAGGTGGTCCTGGGAAGGCCGGACATCATGCTCGGCTGGGTGCGGCAGGCTCTCTCTATGATCAATTCTGCGCCAAAGCCACCAGTCAATGTGGCGCATGAACGTGCGGCGTAGCCTTGCGGTTCGGGATGGGTCAGCGTTATGCGCCGAACTGGGGTTAGGCGAGGCGCAGCCGCGTCAGTGGCGCCAAGCCCGGCACGGGTCGGGCGCATAAACGGGCGGGGGAACCCCGGTCCGCAGTGCCTGCGTTCACGGCGAACAGGCTACCGGCGTCGTTCTGCTAAACTTATGCAGTAAACCTTGGCGAGGGACGAACCCGTAAGTGGAACGTCCGTGATCGACTGGGTCTCGCAGCTCCTGAACATTGCTGATGGATTGTGTGACCTGTTTTGTCCACGCCCATCCAATGAAGAAGGAGCTTTTTTCATGACTAATTTGACCCTTAACGGCGAACTCCGCACCGAATTCGGCAAGGGCGCGGCACGCCGCATCCGCCGCGCAGCCCAGATCCCCGCAGTGGTTTACGGCCACGGCGTTGCACCCCTGCACATCGTCCTGGAAGAGCGCGCCACGGTTCGCGCCATCCGCGGCGCCAACGCCCTGCTGACCATCACGGTCGACGGCGTCGAGCACCTCGCCCTCGTCAAGGACGTCCAGCGCGACCCCCTGCTGCAGATCGTCGAGCACATCGACCTCTTGACCGTCCAGAAGGGCGAGAAGGTTACCGTTGACGTTCCCGTCGTCCTCATCGGTGAAGCTGCCGCTTCCGTTGTGGTCAACCAGGAAGAAATGTCCGTCAGCCTGTCGGCAGACGCCACGCACCTGCCCGTCAGCGTTGAGGTTGACCTGGCCGGCCGCACCGCCGGACAGCACATCCACGCCAGCGACCTGGTCCTGCCGGCCAACGTCGAGCTGCTCAACGACCCGAGCATGCTGCTCGTGCACCTGGCCGAGCCGGCCGTCGTTGTTGAAGAAGCACCGGCCGCGGAGTAATCACATCTCCATGAGCGATACCTGGCTTGTAGTCGGGCTCGGAAACCCCGGGCCCGGCTACATCCGTAACCGGCACAATGTTGGCTTCATGGTGGTTGAGGAACTCGCCTCCCGCATGGACGCCACTTTCAAGGCACACAAGGCCCGCGCGCTTGTCGCCACAGGCCGTTTGGGCATGGGCGGGCCCAAGGTCATCCTGGCCAAGCCGAACGTCTTCATGAACCTCAGCGGGGGCCCGACGGCGTCGCTGGCGAAGTTCTACAACCTCCAGGCCGACCACGTCATCGCCATCCACGATGAAATCGACATCCCCTTTGACACGGTCAAGGTGAAGGTTGGTGGCGGAGAAGGCGGCCACAACGGCCTGCGCGACATTTCCCGCGCGCTGGGCACCAAGGACTACTACCGGATTCGGGCAGGCGTGGGCCGTCCGCCCGGGCGTGCCGACGCAGCCAGCCACGTGCTGCGGGACTTTTCCTCCACCGAAGCCAAGAACCTGCCATTCCTCATTGACGCGGCGGCCGACGCCACGGAGCTGCTGCTCGCCGAGGGGCTCGTCGCGGCCCAGGCTAAATTTCAAGGCACCTAGCTCTACCACGACTTGGTTTCCTGCGGTAATGTTTCACCTCGTTCCCAGGTGGCGGGCCCCGGGAGCCTTTGGCGGTGTGCCAACGCTGTTACAATCGGCTTACGCGCGACCGGGTGTCAGTGTAGACAAGCTCCCGGGTGCCAACGTGGCGTAGGGGGCGTTAAAGATATGACAACCGTAAGGGGCGGTTCGGGTTCAGCAGGGGGAATAAATGCTGAACGCGGGTCCAACCGTCGAGCAATGGGGGCCGAGGACCGGCGTCGCTGGTCCTCGTTCATCCGCCAGGATGTTGTGGGTGAAACCGTAGCGCAGCTGCGCCGTCCCGGCGCCCACGGTGTTGCCGTCATCGGGCCTCGCGGAGTGGGAAAAACCACCCTCGCCCGGGCCATCGAAAACCAACTTTCCAGCACCCACCACGTGGTGCGGCTCTTTGGTGCGAGCCTTGAAACCGCCGTGCCCTACGGAACCCTGGCCCTCTACATGGCCAGGCTGCCCCAGCTAACCCCGGATTCCCCCATGGCGGTCATCCACCGCATTACCGAAAACATTTGTGCCGACGCCAACGGCAAACCGGTGCTGTTGATCCTGGACGACCTGCCCGACGTCGACACGCAAAGCATGGGGGTGCTGATGCACCTGATCCTCAGCGACACGGCCCGGATCCTGGTGCTGGCCCGAAAGTCAAGTGACATGCCCGAGGACCTCGTCTGGCTGCTCAAAGACGGGTTCCTAAGCGAAAAGCAGCTTGAAAATCTGTCCTGGGACGAGGTTCGGTTGCTGATCGGCAAGGCCCTGGGCGGGTCGGTGGCCGCCTCCGCCGTGACTACCTTGCACATTTGCAGTGGCGGGAATCCGCTGGTGCTGCACGCCCTGGTGAGCGAACAAGTAGACAAAGGCTCCTTGTTCAAGCACAACGCCACGTGGGTGATCGACGGCGAGCTGCGGCTTGACCCGTCAAGTTTTCTTGCCGACCTGGTGCAGACACGGCTGTCGGCGGAGAGTGTCGAGGTGCGGCATGGGATTGAAAAAATGTCACTCATCGGGCGTGCGCCGTTGTCGGTGGTCATGGACGCCCTCGGGCACGAGGTGGCCGCGGAGCTGGAGGAACGCGGTTACCTGAAAGTCAGTTCCGGGGCACGACGCTACGCCTCCTTGCAGCAGCCGTATGTTGGGGAAACCGTCCGGGGCATGTTGAGCCAGGCCGAAAAGGCGGCGTTGTTTGCCGAAATGATGTCGGTTATCCCACCGGACCTTGCCTCCCTGCGCAGCCACGAGCTGATGACATTTGCCGCCTGGGCTCACGACGCCGGCATCATCTTGCTGCCCGAGGTCGCCTTGGCGGCGGCAAAGGAAGCCATCCGGCTGGTCGATCCCGGGCTGGCGCTCAAGTGCGCCTCGACCATCGCCGACACCCACGAACTGGCGCTCGAGGCGGCGCTTGTGCGCAGCAGCGCCTACAGCATCCTGGCGGACTACCCCCGATCCGTCCGTGTGCTGGAGGAGATGACGGACACCGCCGAGGCTGTGCGGGATATCGCACAATACGCCAACTGGGCTGCAAGCCTGGCCGGTGCCCTGAGGTGGGTGCCGGGCGGCTACGAGCGCATCCCGCACGTCCTGGCGCGGGCGCGAGAGCGGGTGTCCCTTGACATTGCGGAGCCGGCCGCCGTGGGCCGCGCCGAAAAGATGCTGAACCTGGCCACCTTTGAATTCCAGATCCAACTCGGGCAGTTCCGGGAAGCACAGATGGGTTTGGAGGCGGGCTTCAAGGATCGATCCGACCCCCAGTACCGGCTCAATTGCGCGGGCCTGCTGGTCCATGTG
>JBAUMA010000582.1:0-6709 GCA_049578485.1 Specibacter sp. | reverse complement strand
GCGCTCGCCGTCGAACGGCGCCACGTCGAGACCGGTGAGCCGCGCATGGTCTCCTACGTCGTGATGTTGCTTGATCAGGCGCTGCAGCCGGAGAGTCCCGCGCTGGCCACCGCGATCGCCGCCGACGCGGAGCTTGCCCGTGGATGGCGTGAACTGCTGGATGGGTGGTCCGACGAACTCGTTGCCACCGGGGTTGATCGTGACGATGTGCTCACCGGCCGCCTCGCGGCCACGGCCGGCGCGTGGACGCTGACTCCGGCCCAACTCGGGGGAGTGCGACGCACTGTTCTGGGCCTGCTCGGTGGCAGCGGGGAGGCTGCGAGATGACGCGCGTGCGGCTTGCCGGGGCGCTGTGGATGCTCGAGGCCCTCTTCTTTGTTGGGAATGCCGTTGCCCAGTCGGCGTGGACCGTGCCCTTTGACCCTATGGGCTATGCGATCAGCGATTTGGGCGCGGTGAGCTGTTTCACGGATCCTGGCAGCGGACGTGAGATCTGTTCACCGGCACATGTGGTGATGAACGTCGGCTTGATCGTCACGGGTGTCTTGATGGCGGCCGGCGCCCTGGCATTCCCACTGTCGAAGCGGCGGCCTCGGGTCGATCGCCTGAGCCGGGTATTGCTCGCCGTCGGCGGAGTCGGTTGTGCGGGGGTAGGCCTCGCGCCGGAGGATGTCGCGCTCGGCCCGCACACGCTTGCCGCAATTGCGGCGATGGTGGTGGGGAACATCGGGCTGGCGCTCTTCGGACTGGCGCTGCGGCCCCACCGCGCGGCCCTCGGGAGTCTCGCTGCAACGTTCGCGATCATCGGCCTGGCCGGCGTGACGTGGCTCATCGTGCTGCTCGTGACGGGGTCTCCCTTGCGGTATGCGGTCGGCGGCCTCGCCGAACGCATTGCCGCGTTCAGCTTGATCGCGGGGCAAGTCGTCGTCGGAGCCACTGTCCTCCTGCGGGCTGGCCGCCGCGACGGGCGAACGGTCCGGGCCTAGCCGCTGACGCCGGCGAATCGGCCCCAGGCGACGAACACGGCCAGGATGAACAGCACGGCGTTGATGGCGATGCCGCTGTATTCCTTCTGGCGCAGGTGATAGATGGCCGCCAGCACCATGACCAGGGCCAGGGCCGACGCGGCGATGGGGGTCAGCACGGGCGCGATGCCCGTCAGGACCGGCAGGATCAGCCCGATGGCTCCCAGTGCCTCGGCAATGCCCACAAAGCGGACAACGCCCACGGGAAAGTGGTTGACCCACGGCATTTTGGTGCCGAGCTTCTCGATCGGCTGGCTGACCTTCATGGCACCGGCCGTCAAAAACATGGCGGCAAGCAAAATCTGGGCAATCCACAAGGCAACGTTCATGGCGGCAGGCCCTCTTTCAAAGGAAGTGGTGAAGTGGAGCTGATACTCCGCTTGCTGGCACAGGCATAACGGTCCAAGTGGAGGATCTATTCCGGTTCGTCCCCGATGGGCCTAGACTCGTTGCATGGACCAGCCAGCAGGGCACGACGCCGGTAGGGGCCGGGGCGGTGACGTTCCGGCAACCCTGCGCGCCGATGCGCGGCGCAACCGCCGCAGCATCGTTGAGGCCGCGGCGCAGGTTTTTGCCGAGCAGGGCATCGCAGCCCCGCTGGCGGATGTGGCCCAGTGCGCCGGCGTCGGGATCGCCACGCTGTACCGACGGTTCCCGGACCGTGACAGCCTCATCAGCGCCGTGTTTGAGGGCAAGATGGCCCACCATGCCGATCTGGTGGATGCGGCGCTGGCCCACGAGGATGCCTGGGACGGTTTTTGCGGATATGTCCGGGCCGTGTGCACCATGCAGCAGGAGGACCACGGCTTCATGAACGTGCTCACCATGCGGTATCCGCCCGGCCAGGCGGCCGCCCTGGAGGCACACCGCACCCGGGCGTTGCGCGGTTTCACCACACTGGTGCGCCACGCCAAGGCCGGCGGACGGTTGCGGGCAGACTTCTCCGACCGCGACATGCCGCTGCTGCTGATGGCGCATGCCGGCGTCGTCGAAGCCACGGGCAACGCGGTCCCCGAACTGGCCGAGCGACTCGTGGCCTACATGCTGGACGCCTTCGCGGCCGTGCCCGCCGACCGCCCGGAACTGCCCAAGGCGCCGGGAGCCAGCCGTCTCCACGCGGCGCTTACCCAGCCCGGCGACTGCGGCGGAAATCCCGCCGGCCTCCAACTACATCCGGTGGAGAAACCGGGTTAGCCAAAACGACGTCGGCACCACCGCAAACCTCTGATAATCTAGCCCTATCCACGGACCTCCCGGCATAGTCTCTTGCCGGTCGCAGATAACGGGTGGACACTTAGATCCGTTACAAATTGACAGGAGACTTGTATGCATTTGACACCCCGGGAACAAGAAAAACTCATGATAGTCGTGGCGGCGGATCTGGCCCGCCGGCGGCAAGGCCGACAACTCAAACTCAACCACCCCGAAGCTGTGGCGATCCTGACCTACGAGTTGATTGAAGGTGCCCGGGACGGGCGCACGGTGGCCGATCTGATGAGCTGGGGGAGCACCATCCTGAGCCGTGACGACGTCATGGACGGGGTGGCCGAAATGATCAAGGACGTCCAGGTCGAGGCCACATTTCCCGACGGCACCAAACTTGTCACCGTGCACAACCCCATCCGCTGACTTTTGCCAACACCGCCATTCCCTGCGACCACCGAGCCATGAAAGGCACGCCATGATACCGGGCGAGTACATTCTCCGAGCCGACCCCATTACCTGCAACGCCGAGTCGAGTGCATCCTCGATCCAGGTCACCAACCGTGGGGATCGGCCCATCCAGGTGGGCTCCCACTATCATTTCTTCGAGGTCAACGACGCCCTGGAATTTGACCGGGCCGCCGCCCGCGGCCAGCGCCTCGACATCCCGGCAGGCACCGCCGTCCGCTTTGAACCCGGCGACGCCAAGACCATCAATTTGATCGGGCTGTCCGGCAGCCGGGAAGTCCACGGCTTCCGCGACATGATCAACGGCCCGCTGGACGCCGACGCAGCGCCCGCCACCGCAGGGGAAGGCAGCAAATGAGCTTTGAGCTGAGCCGCAAACAATACTCGGACCTGTACGGGCCCACCACGGGCGACGCCATCAGGCTCGCGGACACCGAACTGTTTGCCGAAATCGAGTTTGACCACACCAAGTACGGCGAGGAAGTGGTGTACGGCGGTGGCAAGGTGATCCGCGACGGCATGGGCCAAAACGGCCAGCTGGTCCGCGACGAGGACATCCCTGACACCGTCATCACGAATGTGGTCGTGCTTGACTACACGGGCATCTACAAGGCCGACGTGGCCCTGCGCGACGGGCACATCTTCAAGATCGGCAAGGCCGGCAACCCGCAGATTTCCGACGGCGTGAACATCACCATTGGCGTGGCCACCGACATCATCGCCGGCGAGGGCAAGATCCTCACGGCCGGCGGCATCGACACCCACGTGCACTTCGTCAGCTCCGACCAGATCCCGGTGGCCCTGGCCTCGGGCGTCACCACGCTCATCGGCGGCGGCACCGGCCCCTCCGACGCCAGCAAGGCCACCACCGTGACCCCGGGTGCCTGGCACATTGGCAAGATGCTCCAGGCCGTGGACAACATGCCCATCAACATCGGCCTGCTCGGCAAGGGCCATGCCAGCGCCCGCGAGCCGCTGGCCGAGCAGGTTCGGGCCGGCGTCATCGGCCTGAAGGTCCACGAGGACTGGGGCTCCACCACCTCCTCGATCGACATGTCCTTGAAAATTGCGGACGAATTCGACATCCAAGTGGCCATCCACTCCGACACCCTGAATGAGTGCGGCTTCGTGGAGGACACCATCGCGGCGATCGCCGGGCGCGTCATCCACACCTTCCACACGGAGGGCGCCGGTGGCGGCCACGCTCCGGACATCATCAAGATCGCGGGCCTGCCCAACGTGCTCCCGGCGTCGACGAACCCCACCCTGCCGTACACGGTCAACACGATCGATGAACACCTGGACATGCTCATGGTCTGCCACCACCTGAGCCCGGACATTCCGGAGGACGTGGCGTTCGCCGATTCCCGCATCCGCAAGGAGACCATCGCCGCCGAAGACGTGCTGCACGACATGGGCATCTTCTCCATCACCAGCTCCGACTCCCAGGCCATGGGACGCGTGGGCGAGGTGGTGCTGCGCACCTGGCAGGTGGCCGACGCCATGAAGCGCCAGCGCGGCAAGTACGGCGACGACCCGGAGGTGGGCGACAACGCCCGGCTCAAGCGCTTTGTTGCCAAATACACGATCAACCCGGCCATCGCCCACGGGATCGCCGATTCCGTGGGCAGCATCGAGGAAGGCAAGTTTGCCGATCTGGTGCTGTGGGAGCCGGCGTTCTTTGGCGTCAAGCCGGAAATGGTACTCAAGGGCGGCCAGATGGTCATGAGCGTCATGGGCGACCCCAATGCCTCCATCCCCACCCCGCAGCCACGCACCCTGCGCAGCAACTTTGCCGCCCTGGGCCGCGCGGTGCACTCGACGTCCATCACATTCATGTCGCAGGCCGCGATCGACGCCGGCGTTCCCGCCGAGCTGGGACTGCAGCACGAGGTGCGGGCTTGCCACGGCATCCGCAACCTGACCAAAGCGGACATGAAACACAACGGCGAAACACCCGAGATCGAGGTGGACCCGGAGACCTACGAGGTGCGCGTGGACGGCGAGGTGGTCACGGCGGAGCCGTCCACCGTGCTGCCGATGGCCCAACGCTACTTCTTATTCTAGAAACAGGAGAACCCTTGATTATCAGTGCCATCCTTGGCAACAAGTTCGACCCCGCCACCAACACCTTCGACCCGGCCGCACTGGCCGGTCTCCATGAGGAAAAAGTGGTGCTCCCTTCGGCCGCACTGGTCAAACGCATCCAGCGGGTGACCACCGACCACGGCAAGGACGTTGGCATCCGCTTGGACGGCGACACCGTGGCGGACCTGCGCGACGGGGACGTGCTTTTCATGGACGGGCACAACGCCATTGTCGTGTCGGTGGAATCCACCGACGTGCTGGTCATCGCCCCGGACACCATCAAGGAGATGGGCGTGGTGGCCCACAACCTGGGCAACCGGCATATGCAGGCCCAGTTCTTTGATGAAACCTCCGAGTACGGTGCCCAGGTCATGGTGCTGGCCTACGACCACACCGTGGAGGACTACCTGGTGCACGTGGGCGTCCCTTATTCTCGCCAGGCGCGCGTCATGCCGGTGCCGTTCCGCCACGCAGAACACACCCACTGAGATGGATTCGGCTCCCGGCTACCTGCTGCCGCTGCTGCAACTGAGTGATTCCGCGCTACCCACCGGCGCGTTCAGCCACTCCCTGGGGCTGGAAAGCTACCTGCATCGGGGGCTGGTGCACGACGAGGCCACCTTCGCCGACTGGCTCACGCAATTCATCCGCATCCAGCTGCTCCACAGCGACGGGCTGGCCATCCGGTTTGTCCTGGAGTCCGAATCCACGGCCGCCTTGTTCCGGGTGGACAGGGCGCTGCATGCCGCGGCCCTGCCCCGGGAGATCCGGGAGGCGGGGGTAAAAATGGGCGCCCGCATGCTCGACATTGCCGGCTCTGTTTTCCCGTGCCCGGAACTGGCCGCCTACTCCGACGCCGTTGAGCGCGGCGACTGCGCCGGCCACCCCGCCATCGCGTTTGCCATCGCCGGAAAGTCGCTGGGCGTGCCGGTGCCGGACCTGCTGGCCACCTATATGTTTTCCGCAGTCACGTCCCTGACCCAGAACGCGATCCGCGGCATCCCGCTGGGCCAAAGCGCCGGCCAGCGCGTATTGGGTGCCGCGCACGCGGAGGTGCTCGACGCCGTCGGACGCATCGCTTCACTGGGCTGGGAGGACTTTGGCGTCAGCGCCCCCGGGCTGGAGATCGCCCAAATGCAGCACGAACGCCAGCGGGCCCGCATGTTCATGTCCTGACCGGGCGCCCAAAGATTTTTTTAAGAAGGAGAACACCATGAAACCCATCAAGATCGGCATCGGCGGCCCCGTGGGCGCCGGCAAGACCCAGCTCGTGGAACGCCTGACCCGCGCCCTTGAAGGCGAGGTGTCCTGTGCCGCCATCACGAACGACATCTACACCATTGAGGACGCCAAGATCCTTGCCGCCAACGGGATTTTGCCGCTGGACAGGATCATCGGCATCGAGACCGGCGGCTGCCCGCACACGGCCATCCGTGAGGACACGTCCATGAACTCGGCCGCCGTCGCCGAGCTGGAAGCCCGCCACCCGGACCTGCAGCTCATCTTCATCGAGTCCGGCGGCGACAACCTCTCCGCCACGTTCAGCCCGGAACTGGTGGATTTCTCCATCTACATCATCGACGTGGCCCAGGGCGAAAAGATTCCGCGCAAGGCCGGGCAAGGCATGATCAAGGCCGACCTGTTCATCATCAACAAGACGGACCTGGCCCAGTACGTGGGCGCGGACCTCTCGGTCATGGAGGCCGACACCCTCGAATTCCGGGGACCCAAGCCGTACTGCTTCACCAACCTGAAGACCGACGACGGCCTCCAAAACGTCATCAGCTGGCTCAAGCGTGACGTGCTCATGCTTGACCTGGCGAGCTAGGGCACCCGGTGGTCGATCTTGTCGGGACTCCGGGCCTGGAGGACGGTGGCGCCCCCGTCGGGCCACATGCGGTCGACCGTGGCAGGGCCGGTGATCC
>JBAUMA010000581.1:0-1856 GCA_049578485.1 Specibacter sp. | reverse complement strand
CGTCGCCGATGCCGTATTGGTCCTCGAGGGTGATGAAGATGCCCGCCAGGAAGTCGCGGATCAGTTGCTGGCTGCCAAAGCCGATGGCGATGCCCACCACGCCCACGCTGGCCAGCAAAGGGGCGATGTTCACCTGGAACGAGAGCAGCACGTAGAACGCGGCGATGACCACCACGATCACCGTCAGGAGCGAGTTCAGCAACGTGCCGATGGTGCGGGCCCGCTGCACGCGGCGTTCGTTGTCCAAGGCACGCATCATCGGGTCGAGGTTGCGGAAGACAGGTTTCACCCAGCCGAAGCTGCGCTGGTGCCAGGTGCCTTTTTCGACGCGATTGACCACCATGCGGATCAGATAGTGCAGCACCAGCCACGTGATCAGGGCAACGACCACCACGATTCCGGACTGGAGCAGGTTGTCCAGAAGGGTGTTGCCTGCAAGTTCAATGGTGTTCAGGGGCACGCGTCAATCACCTTGGGTCTTCTCTAGGGGTAGGGGGCTATCCATCAACCCTAACGCGGACGGCGCCCGGATTTCATGCCGTGTGGCCGGAGCAACATGCGGCGCTGGTTGCTCAGGCCAGCAGTCCCGGCTCGTGGTGCACGGAGAAATTCACGCTGCGGGCGATGAAGCACTTCCTTGACGCCTCGGCATGCAGGGTCAGGGCGAGCTCCGCGGTTGCAGGGTCTGCCACGGCGATCGACGGATGCAAGGTCACCGAGCTGAACTGGCCACTGCCATCCGCATTGAGCACCATGGTGCCGGTGGCGGCGTCCTCATACTTGGTCACCACCACGCCGTGCAGGACGGCCACGTGCAGGTACGAGAGCATGTGACATTCCGAGAGCGCCGTGACAAGCAGTAGTTCCGGATTCCAGCGCTCCCGGTCCCCGTGGAACGTCTTGTCCGCTGACCCCAAAAGGGTGGGCAGGCCAACGGCCGAGACGCTGTGGTCGCGGCCGTAGTCCTTGTATCCGGACGTCCCGGTTCCCCGGTTGCCTGTCCAATGGACGTTGATGTTGTAGTGGTGTTCATTCAAGGCCATACTCCAGCATAGCCAGCCCGGCCCTGCCGGAATCGCCTACCCATGATCCGCCGTCACACGAACAGCTTCAGTGCCCTGGCATACCCCTCGAGATACCCCGTGGCCGTTGGGTGGAACACGAACGGGTTGGTGGCATCGCCCGGTCCCACGATCCATTGGCTGGCCGAAGGGATCCCATGCCCGGCAAACGCCCAGGCAACAGGGACGTAGCGGGCCCCGCCAGTCAGCGCCGATACGGCAATCACGCCGTTGAGCAGGTCCGCGGCGGCGTTCATGGTCCGTGCCGCCTTGACGTCCGACGCCGGCAATCCCAGCTGGGTCATGGTGGCGGGCTCGAACAAGTTCGGGTAGCCCAGGAAGTTGATCTTCGCCTTGGGAACCTTGGCCTTGATGGCCTTGATCAACGCCTTGATCTTCGCCGGCAGTTTGGTTAGCTGCTGCAGGGACGCCGCCAGGGCCGCGGAGCAGGTGCTGCTTTGGGGGGCTGCGGTGCAAGCCGTCGCCACGGCACCTGTGCCGATGTCATTTCCACCAACTGTCAACGTGATGAGCGTCGTCGTGGCCGGAATGTTCGGAACCTGGAGCGCCTGGACCTGATCGGTGGTGGCGCCGTAGCAGGCCAGGTTGGCCATGACGGCGCCGGTCGCGGCGGCGTAGTCGTTGCCATAGCCGTTGGGGCTTTGCAGGCAGGGAAGCGACTCGGCACCCCCACCGGTGCCGGCCGAATACGAATCCCCCAACACCGTGTACGTGACGGGGGCCGGCGACGCCGTGGCCGGTGCGACGGCAAACCCCGCCAGGAGCCCCGCGGAC
>JBAUMA010000580.1:0-1640 GCA_049578485.1 Specibacter sp. | reverse complement strand
CCTTGGAGCCATCCACGTAGACGTAGCCGCAGTCGACCTGGCCGACGAGCTTGGCTACGCCGTCCTTGAGGTCAACGACGGAGCCGTCCTCGGTGAGCAGCACGTTCTCCGCCGGAACGCCGGACTGCGCCGCAAGGCGGGCATTGGCGATCAGGTGGCGGGTCTCGCCGTGCACCGGCATGACGTTCAGCGGCTGCAGGATGTTGTAGCAGTACAGCAGCTCGCCGGCGGAGGCGTGTCCGGAGACGTGCACCTTGGCCATGCCCTTGTGGATCACGTCGGCGCCCAGGCGCATCAGGCCGTTGATCACGCGGAACACCGAGTTTTCGTTGCCCGGGATCAGCGAGGAGGCCAGGATGACGGTGTCGCCCTTGCCGACGGCAATCTTGTGGTCGCCGTTGGCCATGCGGGACAGTGCGGCCATGGGCTCACCCTGGGACCCGGTGGACATCAGGACCACCTTGTTGTCCGGCAAGTTGTCCACGTTCTTCATGTCAACCAGGACATTGGCGGGCACGTGCAGGTAGCCCAGCTTCGCCGCGATGGCCATGTTGCGCACCATGGAGCGGCCCACGAAGGCCACCTTCCGGTTGTGGGCGACGGCGGCGTTGAGGACTTGCTGGACGCGGTGGACGTGGGAGGAGAAGCTGGCCACGATGATGCGTTTGTCAGCCTTGCCGAACAATGCCTCCAGGGTGGGACCGATCTCGGCTTCGCTCGTGGTGAAGCCGGGGACGTCGGCGTTGGTGGAGTCCACCAGGAACAAGTCCACGCCTTCCTCGCCGAGGCGGGCAAAGTGCCGTAGGTCCGTGGTGCGGCCATCCAGCGGCAGCTGGTCCATCTTAAAGTCACCGGTGTGCAGGACGTTTCCGCCGTCGGTGCGGATGAACACGGCCAGGGCGTCGGGGATGGAGTGGTTGACGGCGACGAATTCGCATTCGAACGGTCCGAACTTCTCCACCTGCCCCTCCATGACGGTCAGCGTCCAGGGCTTGATGCGGTGCTCCATCAGCTTGGCCTCGATGAAGGCCAGCGTCAGCTGGGAGCCAATCAGTGGGATGTCGTTGCGCAGGCGCAACAAGTACGGGACGGCTCCAATGTGGTCTTCGTGGCCGTGCGTGAGCACCACGCCCACCACGTCTTCCAGCCGGTCCTCAATGTAGGAGAAATCGGGCAGGATCACATCCACGCCGGGCTGGTCCTCCTCCGGGAAGAGCACGCCGCAATCCACGATCAGCAGTTTGCCGTCCATTTCAAAGACGGTCATGTTGCGCCCGATCTCACCGATGCCGCCGAGCGGCACAATCCGCAACGTCCCCTTCTCCAGCGTCGGCGGCGTGCGCAGTCCCGGTTCAGAAATTTGGGTCATCGTTACAATTCCATTCCAGCTTCCGCAAGGTCAGCCTTGATCATGGCGATCTCGGCCTCGCCCGGTTCCACCAAGGGAAGCCGGACCACCGAGTTGGACAGGATTCCCTGCCACTTAAGAATTTGTTTGACGGCCACCGCGCCCTGCACGTGGCCCATGGCGGCCCGGATGACGGGGTCCAGCTCAAAGTGGAGGCGCCGGGCGGTGGCAAAGTCGCCGGCCGCAGCCGCGTCGATCAGGGCCCGGAACTGCCGGGGCGCCACGTGGGCGC
>JBAUMA010000579.1:0-2742 GCA_049578485.1 Specibacter sp. | reverse complement strand
GCATCGGAGATGGTGAAGGGGGATAGGCCTGGTGCCACGCCGAGGCATTTTTGCGTGCCGGCGTAGCCGACGTCGATGCCCCAGTCGTCGGCGAGCAGTTTCAGCCCGCCGATGGAGGTGACGGCGTCGGTGATGAGCAGGGCGTCGCCCTTGAGCTTGCCCAGTGCGGCGATGTCGGAGCGGACGCCGGTGGAGGTTTCGGCGTGGACGGCGGCAATGACTTTAGGGTTCCGATGGGCGGAGGCTACGCGTTCGGGGTCGATCGGCTGGCCCCATTCGTGGTCCACGCGGACCACCTCGGCGCCGGCGCGGCGGGCAACCTCGCACATGCGCTCGCCAAAGAGGCCGTTGACGGCGACCACGGCAACGTCACCCTTTTCGACGGTGTTGACGAACGCGGCCTCCATGCCGGCAGAACCGGTGCCGCTCAACGGTAGCGTGCGGGCATTCTTGGTGCCCCAGACCTCGCGCAGGCCGTCGCAGGTACGGTCCAGGATGTCGATGAACAATGGGTCAAGGTGTCCCATAACGGGGTTGCCCAGCGCGGCGATGGCTTCCGGGTAACAGTTGCTGGGTCCGGGGCCAAACAAATACCGGTATGTGAGGTTCGCGGTCACGGTGTGCTCCTTTGCTTGGGCGGTTCACATCCAGCATAGGCGTGGGGACGGCTTCGGTGGCCGAGCCTATCGAGACCCTGGGAATCAATGGGCGCCCAATTTCCGCGCCCATTGATTCCCCTGGCGTTTTGGCAGGATCGGATTCAGGAAAACGCTAGGGTTTTTGTCATGGCGAACGCAGACGTTGAGACTGTCCCGACGATTGACGACCCGGCGGCAGCCACCGGACTGTCGCCCTTGGCCGGGGAGCACACCAACTCTTGGTTCAGCCACGCGGGGCTTGGTCTGTTCATCCACTACGACCATGCAAGCCAGCAGGGACTCGAGACCTCGTGGCCCCTGCTTGGCGGCGATGCCGGGACCGGCTCCACGACCCCTGTTGAGGACTACCACCGGTCGGCGGCAACGTTCGACCCGGAGCATTGGGACCCCGCGGATCTGGCAAATCTTGCCCCCGCAGCGGGAATGCAATACGCGGTTTTCACGGCTCGGCACCACAGTGGCTGGTCATCGTGGCCGTCGAAGGTCAGCGACAGGACCATTGCATCCTCGCCATATGGTCAGTCGAAGGTCAGCGACAGGTCCATTGCATCCTCGCCATATGGTCAGCGGGGCGGGGATCTCGTCAGGGAATACGTCAATGCGTTTCGGTCGGCAGGCCTGAAAGTGGGCATCTACTATTCACTTTCGGACTGGGGCCACCCCCAGTACCCGGCCTTCACGGATGACATGCGCCCGTACCAAGCCGGCAGCTACCCCCGCCCCACTGCTGACGACTGGGCCAGGTACCGGCAGTATCTCAAGGACCAGCTCACCGAATTGCTCACCTGGTACGGCCCGATTGATCTGCTCTGGTTCGACGGCGAGTGGGAACGGACCGCTGCGGAATGGGACTCCGCCGGACTGGAACGGCACATCCGCGCACTTGCGGCGAATATTGTTATCAATGACAGGCTGCCCGACCACGGCGACTACAAGACGCCTGAGCAATTCATCCCTGCGCAAGCGCTGGCCGAACCGTGGGAATGTTGCATGACCATGTGCGACAACTGGAGCTACGTGCCCGAGGACCGCAACTACAAGTCGCTGCATGAGATTCTCCGGACCCTGGCCGAGGTCACCGCGAAGGGCGGAAATCTCTTGCTGAACATTGGACCCCGCGGCGATGGCAGCCTGGCGCCCGAGCAGGCGGAACTGCTGCGCGGACTGGGCGGGTGGATGGACGTCAACAAAGAGGCGGTCATTGGCGTCTCGGCCGGGCTGGAACCGTGGCAGTACTACGGGCCCAGCACCTCAACCGGAGACACCACCTACTTGTTCGCCCTGGCGGAGCCGGTGGAAACAGTAACGGTGCGTGGCATCAAGGTTCGGCGCGTGACGAGCGTGCGGCAGCTCGGATCCAGCACGGGGCTGCCTTTCAGCTTCCGGACAGCCATGAATGACAGGCAGATTAGCGACCCGGACGGGGAGTTGAACATCGAGGTCCGGAACCTGGAGGACGCCGGCGTGGTCAGGGTATTCGCCGTTGAAATGGGCGCCGAAGCATCCTGAAGCTGAAGGGCCGCCTTGTGGAAGCACGCACTTTGAATGCCTTTGAGGTTCGCGTGCAGCCCCGGCTTGTGGTTCCCTGGGATGAGAGTCGCCGTTTGGGATTTGAGAATGACATGTCCAGCGTCGAATGGGACCTATGGAGGGCCGGGCCTGATGATTGGTTCTAACGACAACGAAGACTTTTCGGTGGGCAAGGCAGCACAGTTTCTACAGGTTAGTGAGTCGAAGGTACAGGACTACATTGCCGGCGGGCAGCTGGAGGGTACCTATATCGACACTGGTGGTGGATTGGAACATAAGATCCCCTATTCCAGTTTGCTGAAACTTCGCCCAAACCAACTCACGAGTCTCGACGAACGTGTGCGGGAAGCGGCAATGCTGTGGCTGGAACAACGGTCGAGTGACGGGGCCGAGTCCTTGCACACCTTGGATCTGGATGACTTTCGTTTCGACGGTGAGCCATTCCGCTTGAAGGACATCACGAAGGGGATCTGGAAACCGCGCTCCCTGGAAGCTGCGCTCTCGATTACAACGGTTTATCGGGAACCCGGAAAAGAAGCGCCCTATCGTGATG
>JBAUMA010000578.1:0-2296 GCA_049578485.1 Specibacter sp. | reverse complement strand
CTCCGTGAGGATGAATCGCTTCATCTTCGGGTTCCAACGACGGGTCTGGTGTCCAAAGTGGACGCCGCTGTCAAGCAGCTGGCGCATAGTTACGACGGGCATGCCGGCGCTCCTTCTATTGTTACGGTTCTTTAGCTTGAAAACCTGTACGGTCAATTCCATACGGGCCCTGCTCCTGGCACTCATTGCGCGTCCATAAACCGTTGTGAAAACGGACCGTATGGGCGCAATCCATCGGCAGTTTTCGGATTGCTCCGGCAACTCGTCAGGGGTAAGTGCGCGTAGTCAATGTACAAACAGCACACTGCTCTATCCATGCTACTACAGGGCTACTCCCCCGCGGGACCACAATTGGGCCCTCCACAGCCGCGCTCCCCTGACGAATTCGGCACAACTTCCCCTTGCCGCCGTTCACGAGTCCCCGGCCGGGGGCAAGCTGGGGAAATGAAACGTTTCCTCCCGCTTCGCGCATGGCGCCTGCGGGTTGTCGGGCTCCTTGTCGCCACCATGGTGGTCTTGCCCGGTTCAGCCACCGCCGCTTCCCTTGGCGCGACTTTCCGGGGCGCAATTTCGCTAGCCGGATCTTCCCCCAACACGACGCCGCCACTCCCCCTCCCGGCATCGCTCGCCTGGGGCTGGCCCGTGACTACCGCCTCCGGCGGTCGCCCGCGCGTGGCCCACTACTTCGACCCGCCCGACAAACCCTGGCTCAGCGGGCACCGCGGCGTGGATCTACTGGCCTTGCAGGGAGCCACAATCCGGGCACCCGCGGCCGGCGTCGTTACCTTTTCCGGCGTCGTGGTGGACCGGCCGGTGCTGACCATCGCCACCAGCGACGGCTTACGACTCAGCTTTGAACCAGTGAAATCGTCACTGAAAGTGGGGACGGCCGTGGCGCGCGGCAGCGTGCTGGGTACTTTGTCGGGGCCGACGCACTGTGACAACGGGCCTCCGGGCGAGGGCAGCTGCCTGCACTGGGGGGTCCGTCGCGGCGACGACTACCTGGACCCGCTGGCGTTCATCCTTGACCTGCGCCCGTCGGTGCTGCTGCCACTCGAATGAGCCGGTGGTCGAGCTTGGGGCCACGGCCCTCGGTGGTCGAGCAAGTCGCGACCCTCGGCGGTCGAGCCCGCCGAGACCCGGTGGTCGAGCCTGATCCAGCGACGATGAATTAACGGTCGAATATATATCTGAGAGCATATTGAACTACTAGAACTAAGGACGTATAGTTAGGACATGGGCAGGCCAATGAAAGCCCCCGGAGACTGGGGCGAATCAGCCACCGCACCAAGTGCGGCGGAGCTGGTGGCCGCGATCGAAATGCCAGTCGTTGATCCATTCAACGCTGCGGACCCCACCTTTGTTGCACTTCCGGACTTCGCACCCTTTGAGGATCCATCGGACTATTCGGCGACGCCCCCGGCTGACCAAAGTTGACGTTGCCCGTGGCGTCATTGACGAGTGCGTCGCCACCCTGGCCGCCTTGGGTGCTCTGGAGAGGGCCGCCGCGGCATGCAAGGCCGCCGCCGTGGACCGGCTCGGCGCCGCTGCCACCGCGGAAGACGCGGCCCTTGGTTTGGACGGTTGGCAGCACCAGCTTTCGGGCATGGGTGTCCGGGCCGAAGTCGCCTCGGTGCTGACAGTCACCGAGGGTGTGGCCGGGAGACTCATCGAGAACTCCGCAACCTTGTGTCGGCAGCACCCTGACACGTGGAACTCCCTAAGTGAGGGTGCCTTCTCCTGGGCGCATGCGGAAGTCATCGCAGAGGAAACCACCACCTTGCGCAGCGCGGGAATCCCCGACGCATCCATTGCCTCCTATGAGCAAGCATTGCTGGGCAAGGCGCCCGGGTGCACGATTCAGTCATTCCGGGACAAGGCTCGGCGTTTGCGCGAAAAAACCCACCCTGAATCCATCACGGCACGGTCAAAATCCGCCTACGAGCATCGCAGGATGGAGATCCAACGCGCCCAAGACGGCATGTCCTGGCTGAGCCTAAATCTGCCGGCGCCCACCATCGAAGGGATCTGGGATCAGTGCACCTTCCTGGCCCGCAGCGCCCAGAGGCCGAAGGATTCCCGCACGCTGACGCAACTCCGCGCGGATATCGCCGCGTCCCTGCTCCTGGGCCAAACCCTCGAAAGCAACGGCATCAACGCATCCACCCCCGAGGGTGCCGCGACGGAATATGACAGTCCGGCGGGCCCGACAGAATGCGGAACTTCGGCGGGCCGCTGCACCACCAGTATCGGCACGGGCACGGGCACGGGCACGGGCACGGGCACGGGCCATGTT
>JBAUMA010000577.1:0-2574 GCA_049578485.1 Specibacter sp. | reverse complement strand
GTCGATGCTGCGGTAACCGGCCGCCAGGGCCGCGGTCACCGCCTGCTCGGTTTCGGCGTCGGGCACCTGGAACACGCCGTAGCCGATCGTCGGCATGGACACGCCGTTGTTCAGGGTGATGGTGGGGATGGAAGTCATGGTGTTCTCCTGATGTTGAAAGGTTTTAGACGTTGGAAGGCACGACGGCGAGGGGCAGTTTGGTTGCCCGGGCTGCGTCCAGCTTCCTGCCGTTCGCCGCGGCGTAGGCCATGACGATCACGGCCAGGGCGGTGAGCCCGGCGCCGGCCCAGATGGGCGAGGTGTAGCCCATCTGGGCCGTGATGGTGACACCGCCCAGCCAGGCACCGAGGGCGTTGCCGAGGTTGAATGCGCCAATGTTGGCTCCCGAGGCGAGTGTGGGTGCCGCCTCCGCGTATTTCATGACGCGCATTTGCAGCCCGGGCACGGTGGCAAAGCCGAATCCGCCCATGAGGAACAAGGAGGCGATGGTCATGGGCTGGTTGGTGGCCGTCAGGGCGAAGACGGCCAGGATGACCACCAGCACCGACAACACCAGAAGCAGTGTCTTGTCCACATTTTTGTCCGCTGCCTTGCCGCCCAGGGTGTTGCCGATGAACAAGCCAACCCCGAACAGAATGAGAAGCCACGGCACCGTGGTGGCAGCGAAGCCCGTGACGTCGGTCAGCGTGTAGGCAATGTACGTGAAGGCGCCAAACATGCCGCCGTAACCAAGCACGGTGACCGTGATGGACAGCCACACCTGGCGGGACTTGAAGGCTCGCAATTCCCCGCGCAACCCGGCTCCGCGTTCGTGGGCCAGGTTGGGCACCAGGACAAGGATGCCGATCAGGGAGATCACGCCGATGGCCGTGATGGCCCAGAACGTCGAGCGCCAGCCGGCGTGCTGCCCCAGGAGCGTGCCGAACGGTACGCCCAGGACGTTGGCGGCAGTGAGCCCGGTGAACATGATGGCAATGGCCCCGGCCTTCTTGCTGGGTGCCACCATGTCGGCGGCAACCACGGCGCCGATGCCAAAGAATGCGCCGTGGCAGAGGGCGGCGATTACGCGGCCAATCATCATGGTGGTGTAGTCCGGTGCCAAGGCCGAGATCATGTTGCCCGCGATGAACAGGACCATCAGTCCGGCCAGGACCGGCTTGCGGGGAAGCCGGGTGACGGCGGCGGTCAGGAGCAGCGCACCAATGACCACGCTCAGGGCATACCCGGAGATGAGCCACCCGGCGGTGGCCTCGCTGACGTGGAAATCGGCGGCAACGTCGGGGAGCAAACCCATGATGACGAACTCGGTGAGTCCGATGCCGAACCCTCCGATGGCTAGGGCTATCAGGCCGAGAGGCATGATTCTCCTTCTGGGGACTTGGGGCTGTGAAATAAGGAGCGTAAGCTAGTAGTTGCAGACGCTTTATAAATCATTGCACACGCAACTATAGCGCGCAAGCAACTATCTTGATTTGTGCTGCAACACACGTTGCGAAGAAAGGAATCCACTCATGGGCATCAAGGACGACGCCGTAGAAATTCGCGCCCAGGGGTGGCGGACCCTTGCGGCGCTGCACGGCTTAATCGAAACAAGCATGGAGAAGGCACTGCAGAATGCAGCGTCGCTGTCAGTAGTGGAATACACGGTCCTTGACGCGCTGAGTCGGCAAGATGGCTGGCATATGCGCATGCAGCAGCTGGGCCGCGCCACGGCACTGAGCCCCAGCGCAACCACCCGGCTGGTCAACCGGCTCGAGGACCGCGGACTTCTCACCCGGATCCTGTGCCAGGACGACCGCCGGGGAATCTACACGGAGCTGACGGCATCCGGACTTGACTTGCTGAACCTGGCCCGCCCCATCCACGACGAGGCCCTGGAGTGCGCCCTGGCCGAGGCGGCCCTGCTGCCCGAGCTGGCACCCCTGGTTGAGGCACTCCCCCAGCTCCACGCCGTCGTACCCGCCGGTTAGCCCTGCGTTGAGGGGACACATCTCCGCAGCATTCTCCGTTGAGAGGGCAGATGATCCCCAGGATTATCTGCCCTCTCAACAGGGGGTGAAAACCCCTCAACGAAACAGCACGCGGAGAAGTGCCCTCTCAACGGCTGTGGGCGTTAAACAGCGAAAGCGCGGCCGCCCCAACCAAAAATGGTGGAGCGGCCGCGCTTTCGTTTGAAAACTTAGAGCGCTGCGTAAACTTCGCGCAGCAGTGCAGCGGTCTCGGACGGCGTCTTGCCGACCTTCACGCCTGCAGCCTCAAGTGCTTCCTTCTTGGCCTGTGCGGTGCCTGCGGAGCCGGAGACGATGGCGCCGGCGTGGCCCATGGTCTTGCCCTCGGGAGCGGTGAAGCCTGCCACGTAGCCAACAACGGGCTTGGTGACGTGTGCCTTGATGTACTCGGCTGCGCGCTCTTCAGCGTCGCCACCAATTTCACCAATCATGACGATTGCCTTGGTCTCCGGGTCAGCCTCGAAGGCAGCCAGGGCGTCGATGTGCGTGGTGCCGATGACGGGGTCGCCACCGATGCCGATCGCGGTGGAGAAGCCCAGGTCGCGCAGCTCGAACATCATCTGGT
>JBAUMA010000576.1:0-3787 GCA_049578485.1 Specibacter sp. | reverse complement strand
CTCGCGGCGGCCCAGGATGCGGTTGACCAGCGTGGACTTGCCGACGTTGGGTCGTCCCACGATGGCCAGGACGGGATCCTGCCGGAGGGCGTCTTCGGCACTGCCGTCGTCGAAACCGCCGGCGAGGAGCTTGGCGTCCTCGTCGTCGAGCTCGTAGCTGGCCAGGCCGGCCAGCAGGCCGGCTGCGCGAATATCGGCATCCTCGTCGGAGATTTCCGCCAACCGCTCGGCAATATGGTCAGTACCCGTGGGTACGTAGTCCTGGTGACTGAACTCACCCTCATCGGGGCGCGTGGCAGACTTGGAGTCGCTCATGGTTACTGTCCTTTATGCTTTGAAGTAAGGTGGTCATCCGCAGGTAAACCCTGGCCTGTAGCGGCCGTGGCGGCCTCAATGTGGGCCGCCAGCCGCAGCCGGATTTTTTCGGTTGCCCTGTCCATTGAAACACGGCCGGAAACTCCGGGCTCACGTGCAATTTTTAGGGGCTCCCCAAACACCACGTGCAGATGGCGCCGTGGCTTGGGAATTGTGTCGCGATGTTCGTTGCCCACCCGGGTTCCCAGGATGGCAACGGGGACGACGGCGGCACCCGAATTAAGCGCCAGCCACGCCACCCCGCCGTTCATGGTGGCCGCGTCCCCGCTCCCCCGCGTGCCTTCGGGCAGGATGCCCACGCAGTCCCCGCGGTCCAGGACCGCCTTGGCATGGCCGAGAGCGGCCCTGTCCCCCGCACGGTTCACCGGGATCTGGCCCGAGGCGTGCAAAACGGCGCCCAGGAAGCCCTTGAACATGTCGTGGCGGACCATGACGTGCATGTAGCGGCTGGCTGCGCCGACCATGACGGGCCCGTCAAGGTAGCTCAGGTGGTTTGCCGCAAAGACAACGGGGCCGTCCGCGGGAATGTTTTCACGTCCCACCACCGTGGTGCGGTACACCACGTGGTCAAGGACGCGGCCCAGCGGCCGGCTCCAGCGCGTTTTCCACCGCGGCGGTGCCGCGGTCAGGACGCGCAGCGCGGGGGCCGTCCGAACTTTTTTGTTCATGCAGCGGGACCCTCGTTGACCGCCCGGCGCACTACGTCGATGACGGCGTCGACGGTCTGCTCGAAGTCCAGCTCGGAGGAGTCCACCGTGTACACGCCGTCGGCGGCGCGCTGGAAGTCAACCACGGTGGAGTCCTTGGCGTCGCGGGCCAGTACCTGCTCGGCCAGCTCCGCGGCCGTTTGGGTCCCGCCCAGCTGGATTCCCCGGCGTCGCATCCTGGCCTCTTCGCTGGCCGTCAGGATCAGGCGGGCCTCTGCGTTGGGGGCCACCACGGTGGTGATGTCCCGGCCCTCGACCACAATGCGGTGGTGGCAGTCGGCGATGATGGCCTGTTGGCGGCGGACAAGCTCCTTGCGGGCACCGAGGTTGGTGGCCACGGCGCTGACGGCCTTGGAGATTTCGGGCTCGCGAATGGGGCCGGTGACGGTGATGCCGTTGACTTTCACGAAGTCGGAGTCGGGCGTGAGGCCTTGCTCAAAACGCATCTCGCGTGCCGCGCCTTCCACGGCGGCCGCGTTCTCCAGGTTGATCCGGGCGTTGAGGCAGTGCCAGGTCAGCGCCCGGTACATGGCGCCGGTGTCAAGGAACGCCAGGCCGAGCCGTCGCGCAACGGCCTTGCTAACGCTTGACTTGCCGGACCCGGAGGGACCGTCAATGGCGACCACCAGGGGCTTGCCCACGCGCAGCCGCTCGGGGAATGTCACAAACATGTCCGTCACAGGATTACCTTCCAACCACGTTCCGTCAGGTCCGCCACCAAGCTCACTCGCTTGGAGGGCAGCACCGAGAGTTCCACCATGCCCACTTGCAGTCCGGCCGAATGGTCCAGCCGCAAATCTTCAACGTTCACGCCGATCGCACCGATTTCGGTCAACAGCTCCGCAATCTGGCCGGGCTTGTCATCCACCAGGACAGTCAGCCAGGTGTACTGCTGGGCCGGTCCGCCGTGCTTGCCGGGGATCCGGCTCTGCCCGGCGTTGCCCTCGGCCATCAGCTGCGCCAAATCCAGCCGCGCCCCTGGCGCCGTGGGGGCGCTGAGGGTGTTGATCAGCCGGTCCAAATCGGCCCGGACGCCCTGCATGATCTCCAGCAGCTTGGGTGCGTTCGCCCCGAGGATCTGGACCCACAGGGAGGGGTCGCTGGCGGCGATGCGGGTCACGTCGCGCAGGCCGTTGCCGGCCAGTGAAAGGGCGTGCGCCGGCGTTTCCTGCAGGCGGCTGGCCACCAGCGAGGACATGACCTGCGGCAGGTGGCTGACCAGGGCCACGGCGGCGTCGTGCTCGTCGGGGCTGAACCTGAACACCACCGCGTTCAAGTCAATCGCAAGCGAGTGCGCCACCTTCACGGCGTGCTTGGCGCTGTATTCGGTGGCGCACAGCACCCACGGCATGGCGTTGAATAGTTCCCCGCGCGCCGCCACCGGGCCGGAGCGTTCCCGCCCGGCCATGGGGTGCGTGCCAACGTAGCGCGACAGCAGTGCGCTGTCCGCGCCGAGGATCCGCACGAGTTCCTCCGCAATGGCCACCTTGACGCTGGCAATGTCAACCACGACGGCGGACGGGTACCTTTGCAGGGCGCCGGCCACCACCGCTGCGCTGACGTCGGGCGGCGCAGCCACCACCACCAGCTCCGGGGCGAGCGGCTCGGACGCGTCAAAGGCACGCCCGGCGCCAATGTCCACGGCCACTGCCTGCGCCGACGGCGACGGGTCGGAGACGACCACGTCGATGCCGTGCGCCCGCAAGCCCAGACCAATGCTGGCTCCCAGCAGTCCGCTGCCAAGAACGAGCACCGGTCCAAGCAAATGCGAAGGATTCATCCGCTGCCTACATTCCCACTTCTGCCATCAGGTGGCCCACCTCGTGGCGGCCCAGGATGCGGACGCTGCCCTGGCGCTGGTCGCCCAGTGCAATGGGGCCGAACTTCACGCGCACCAGGCGCTCCACCGGGTAGCCGACGGCGTCGAACATGCGGCGCACAATGCGGTTCTTTCCCGAGTGCAGCACAATCTCGGCCAATACGTGGCCGGGGGTCGAGTCGACCAGGCGGAAGGAGTCGACCTTCTGCCAGCCGTCCTCCAGCTCCACGCCGTCCTTGAGCTGAGCGCCGATGCCCTGGGCCATCGGCCCGCGGACCTGCACCAGGTAGGTCTTGGGCACTTCGTACTTGGGGTGTGTCAGGCGGTTGGCAAGCTCGCCGTCGTTGGTCAACAACAACAGGCCTTCGGTGTTCGTGTCCAGGCGGCCCACGTGGAAGAGGCGCTCACGGGTCTGGCGCGTCTTCAGGAAGTCCTTGATGCAGGGACGGCCTTCGGGGTCATCCATGGTGGAGACAACGCCCTTGGGCTTGTTGAAGACCATGTAGATCATGGATTCATTGGTCTGGATCGTCATGCCGTCCACGGCAATTTCAGCCTTTTCCGGATCCACGCGAAGCCCCAGCTGGGTGACGGTCACGCCGTCGACCTGGACACGGCCTTCCAGGATCATGTCCTCGCACAGGCGGCGCGAGGCCACACCCGCCATGGCCATGACCTTTTGCAGGCGCAGGCCCTCGGGGTTGTGCACGTCCACGTCATCCGAAGTGGTTTCCGGGCGGCGGTTCTGCTCGGTGGGACGGTTCTTGACTGGGCCCATGCTGCGGCCGTACTGCTCGTTCTTGTACGGCTTGGCGCCGCGCTGCGAGGGGCGCTGGGCGCCCGTGCCGGCGCGGGCGGCTGCCCGGGCACCGAAGGAGCTGGCACC
>JBAUMA010000575.1:0-4665 GCA_049578485.1 Specibacter sp. | reverse complement strand
CCATCATGGGCACCCAGCGGCGGGGTGCCGACGGCGCCTGCCGGGCACGCGCCGTCGTACGTGGGTGCGATGCACCCTTGGCCGAGGAAATGTCCCTGACCACCGACGACGCCGGCAGCTGGCGGGTGTTGCGGATGGCGGCCATGACGTTGGCCTTCAACTCCGGCGGGGGTGTCTCGGACGGCATGCCGTAGGCCAGCAGCGCAGCAGTTTCGCTGAGGCTGCGCACTTCCTCCAGCGTGTCCGGGTTTGCCAGTGCGTGGCGTTCAAAGTCTTTGCGCTCAGCGTCGGTGACGGCGTTGAGGGCGTAAGCGCCGGTCAGCAAATGCAGTTGTTGTTCCATCACGCCACTCCCAACTTGTCTCTGAGCCTAATCATTCCATCGCGAATCCTTGTTTTGACGGTCCCTACCGGGATCTTCAACAGTTCCGCGACTTCCTGATGGGTGTAACCACCGTAGTAGGCCAGCCTGATGGCTTCCTGTTGCGGGGCTGTTAATGTGTCCAACGCCCGATTTACCCGTTCGGATTCCATTTGGGTTTCCACGGTGTCTGCGACGTCGTCGTAACTTTCCCGGTATTCCTTGATGCCCTGGCGCAGATCCCTGTCGGAGCTGGCCTGGCTGGCCCGGACCCTGTCAACGGCCCGTCGATGGGCGATGACAAGAATCCAGGAGATGGCACGTCCGCGGTCCGCATCAAAACGGGCTGCCTGTTGCCAGATGTCAACGAATACTTCCTGCGTGACTTCTTCGCTTTGTGCCGGGTCTCGAACTACCCGCCGCACCAAACCGAAGACTCGAGCCGAAACTTCGTCGTACAGTTCCTCGAAGGCCGCCTCGTCGCCAAGAGCGACGAGGCGGATCAGGTCCTCTTGGGTGGATGGGGCCATAGGCTCCACCGCCCGCAACCAAGGTAAACGCATGGTGTCTACCTTGTCACGATCCATACCCATCTCGGTATTCCTTACACTTCGTGTTGCGGTTCGCCCGGCACGATCACGTGTGCCGGGCGCCTGCTGTGTGGTGCGTTGTTTGGTGGTGCGTTACTTCTTGGCCGGGGGCATCAGGACCGAGTCGATGAGGTAGACGGTTGCGTTCGCCGTCTTGACTCCTCCACAGATCACCTTGGCGCCGTTGACCATGATGTTGTCGCCGCTGCCGGTCACCGTCACGGTGCCGCCCTCAGCCGTCGGATGTGTGCCGTCGATCGCGCTCGGGGCGAGCTGGCCGGGGACCACGTGGTAGGTCAGGATGGAGGTCAGCGTCTTGGAGTCGGTCTTCAACCCGTCGATCGTGGCGGCCGGGATCTTGGCGAAGGCGGTGTCAACAGGGGCGAAGACGGTGAACTGGCCCGAGTTCAGGGTGTCCACCAGGTTTACGTCCTTGTTGAGCTTGCCGGAGACAGCTGCCGTCAGGGTCTTCAAGAGGGGGTTGTTCGATGCGGCCGTGGCGACCGGGTCGGCAGCCATGCCGGAGACCGAACCTGCGCCGCTCGGGACGGCTGCGGCGTAAGCGGCACAGCCGGAGCCGACCAGGTCGCTGGAGGTGTCCATTGCGGCTGAGGAACTGGGAGCCGAGCTAACCATGGGAGCCGAGCTGGAGGGTGCCGATGCGGTGGTGCCGCCGCTGCAGGCCGTCATGCTCATTGCGGCGATGGCGAGGATGCCCATGCCGAGGCTGAGGCTTTTGCGGGTGCCAAACTTCTTGGTGATGTTCATGATGATTCTCCGTACCTTGAGAGCGGATAAGTTCCACTTGCTTCCCTTGCCGCTGCTCCGTTGGTGCAGTGCGGTGCGGGCTGTCAGAGAGTACTTCGGAGCATCCCCGAAAGCGGATTGGAACGGATTGGAAAAAAGTTTTGACAATTTCCGCGGCCGGTAAACTGGGCCTGTGACCCATGAAAAAGACACCACCTCCCCACCGCTCATCTCGCACCCCGCCTTGGACCTCGCCGGCGATGTGGCCCTGTTGACGGCCGCCCTGATGGACATTGAAAGCGTGTCCGGAAATGAAGGCGTGCTCGCCGACGCCGTCGAGGACGCCTTGCGTGCCCTGCCGCACCTTGAGGTGACCCGTAACGGCGACTCGATCGTGGCGCGGACTGCCCTGGGCCGTTCCGAACGGGTCATCCTGGCCGGCCATTTGGACACCGTTCCGCTGCCCACCACCCCCGGATCCCGGGGCACGGTGCCCAGTACTTGGGCGGGGAACGTGCTCTACGGCCGCGGCGCCACGGACATGAAGGGAGGGGTTGCCGTGCAGCTGGCCATTGCCGCCACGCTGCCCGAGCCCACCAAGGACATCACGTTCATCTTCTACGACCACGAGGAAGTCGCGGCAGTCAAGAGCGGCCTGGGACGGCTGGTGCGCGAAAACCGCGAGCTTCTGGATGCCGACTTCGGCATCCTCCTTGAACCCACCAATGGCACGGTGGAAGGCGGCTGCAACGGCACCATTCGCTTCGAGGGCACCACCCGTGGCCTGGCCGCCCACTCGGCGCGTGCCTGGATGGGGGATAACGCCATCCACGCGGCCGCGCCAATCCTGGCCCGGCTGGCCGCCTACGAACCTGCCACCGTCACCGTGGACGGGCTGGACTACCGCGAGTCCTTAAACGCCGTGAAAGTCCACGGCGGCACGGCCGGCAACGTAATCCCCGACCAGTGCGTGGTGGAGATCAACTACCGGTTCGCCCCGGACAAGTCCCCGGCGCAGGCCGAGGCGCATGTGCGCGAACTGCTGGAGGGGTTTGAGCTGGTGTGCACCGATTCCTCCGCCGGTGCAAGGCCCGGACTCAACGCCCCCGCGGCGGCGTCGTTCGTTACGGCCGTGGGACGCGACCCCTTGCCCAAGTACGGCTGGACAGACGTGGCCCGGCTGAGTGAAATGGGCATCCCTGCCGTGAACTTTGGTCCGGGCGACGCCCTGCTGGCCCACAGCGACAACGAGCATGTGGCCGCGCAGGACATCCGCGACTGCCTCGCCGCCCTCACCCGCTGGCTGGGGTAGCCCTTAACGAACTCTGTGTTGCACTTGTTGGACGAAAAACCACGAATTTGCCGTGATTTCGTCCAACAAATGCAACACAGACTGCCGAGCCGGGTGTAGCTAGCCGGCCGTGCCGACCTTGGCCTTGACCACCTTGACGCGGCTGGACATCTTGGACTCCACCAGCTTGGCGATGCCGGACAGGATCAGGCACAGGCCTACGTAGACCACGGCGGTTACCATGAGCGCCGGGACCACTGGTGAACCATACTGGCCCTGGGAACCCAGGAAGTTCGCGTAATGCAGGATCTCGTTGTAGGTGATCAGGAAGCCCAGCGCGGTGTCTTTCATGATGACCACGAGCTGGGCGATGATGACCGGCAGCATGGAGCGGACGGCCTGCGGCAGCAGGATCATGCGCAGCACCTGGCCCTTGGACAAGCCGATGGCCAGGCCGGCCTCGCGCTGGCCCTTAGGGAGCGACTCAATGCCCGCACGGAACACTTCCGCCAGCACCGAGCCGTTATAAAGGACCAAGCCCACGACGACGGCAATGAAGGGAGTGATGCCCTTGACGCCGACGGACGGCAGGCCGTAGTACATGATCATCATCAAGATCAGCAGCGGCACCGCCCTGAACAGTTCGGTGAACCAGTAGCACGGCACCCGGACCCACTTGGAGTCGGCCAGGCGGCCAAAGGCGAGCAGTATGCCGAGTACCAAACTGCCGACGGCGGCGACGCCGAATGCCTTCAAGGTTGCCCCGATAGCCTCCAAGAACGTCTGCTGGACGCGGGGGAAGGTGAAGATCTCCCACTTCTTGGCAGTGAACTGGCCGGATTCATTGAACCTGTAGAAGATGAAGGCAATGATGCCGACAACCACGACAACTGTTGCAATGTTCAGGAAGACATTGCGCGTACGTGCTTTGGGGCCGGGTACGTCAAAAAGAACCGCGCTCATCGGGCCACCCTCCACTTCTTCTCTAGGTAGCGTTGCAGCGGCGTCAGGATGCCAAGCACCAGCACCACAAAGATCAAGGCCACCCAAAGCAGGCCGGGCAGCAAAGGTTCACCGAGGTCGCTCAGGGTGGCACGGATGGCACCGGCCTCCGCCACGGAGAAGCCGGCAGCCACCGTGGTGTTCTTCAGCAGTGCAATGAAGACGCTGAACAGTGGCGGCACCACGGAACGGAACGCCTGCGGCAGCACGATCAACGTCAGGGTCTGCATGAACGGTAGGCCGATGGCGCGTGCAGCCTCGGATTGGCCAACGGACACGGTATTGATACCGGCGCGGATGGCCTCGGAGACGTAAGTGGCCGTGTACAGCGAGAGTCCGATGATCGCGGCAGGCATGAAATCGATATGAGGCAGCCCCAATCGGGGGTAACCAAGGGCAAAGAACGCAAGGATCAGGGTCAGGGGGGTGTTGCGGACCGCGTTGACGTAAAGGGTTCCGGCAGCCCGCATGGCCGGTGCGGGAGAGACCCGCATTCCGGCAACAATCGTGCCCAGGACCAGGGCGAAGAACGCGGAAAAGACAAACAAGATTCCGGTGTTCTTGAACCCGGTGAGAAACAGATCGCTGTTGTCAATAAGTACATTCACAAGGCAGTGTCGCTTTCAGTGAATTCGAGAGGGCGAACTGGTGGTGTTGCCCGGGCATGGCCGGGG
>JBAUMA010000574.1:0-12576 GCA_049578485.1 Specibacter sp. | reverse complement strand
GACCCCACCCGGGCGCAAATCCTCATGGAATTGGCCGACGCTCCGAACTATCCGGCAGCGCTGGCGCAAAAGCTCGACGTTTCACGCCAAAGCATCTCGAACCACCTGTCCTGCCTGCGCGACTGCGGGCTGGCAGTGGCCATCCAGGAGGGGCGCCGCTCACGTTACGAGCTGGCCCACCCGGCTCTGGCCCATGCACTCAGCGACCTGCTCGGCGTCGTGCTGCTGGTTGACCCCGAGCACCACGCTCCGCACCTTTAGCGCTGCTGGCCCCGCCTGAGTAATCGCACGGCCTGTCGACGTTCGGGTCGAAAACAATTTGAAGCGAACACCCCTCATTGGGGCGCCACATCGTCGCAACCTGTAAGTGCCTCAATCTTCGATGATTCTTCCGAGAACATCACAGCACCGGGATGCTTCGCATTGATGGCCTGAACTTCTGCATTGTCCTCGAGGGGCAAGCCATTGGGATCCTTGAGGACATCGACAACAACCATGCTGGGTGAATCACTCATGCCGACACTCTGAATACTTGTTCCTTTTCGGGCCAGGAGACCATGGTCACTACCATTTGGATCATCGATCATGAACTCGTACACGATCGACATCTGAATTGCTTTGAGCTCATCCAAGGATCTCTCGACGTTTTCAAAGAGGAATAGCCTGTTCTCCGGGTCCAGTTGCGCAACAAGGTCCCGCAAGTCTTTTACGGCCGCATCGTTCGGCTTGGCGATGCTTACGCTGAACTGTGACGAGTCAAGCGTGTAGTGTCCGCGAGCAAATACATTTGTATGTTCGTCCATATATTCCGAGACTTTATTGACGGCCAAGTTCAATTCCATGGTTGCTTCGCCCGTGTAGGGAGGATGGGAGTAGATCATGATTTTGCCCGGTAGGTTCACTCCGCCATCAGGAACTGCGGACGGCGGTTCCAGCAACAACAGGCGGGCCGGGGCCCGCGGGAGCGGCCGGCTGCTGTGGATGTTGAGGCCGGTGTCAATGTGGAGCAACTCCCCCGATTCCAACAGCCGCCAGCCGGGATCACGGTCCATGGGCTCCGTGGCGATGACCACCGAACCTTTCCCAGCCAGGTCCTGGCTGTGTCCGTGGATCCGGTTACTGTTCAACTTCAACGGCTGGCTGCGCCGACGCCCGCCGGGTGCCCGCTCGAGGACGTAAAGTTCATGCGTGTCCGGGTAGCGCAGTGCCCACAGTTCAGTGGCCGTGGCGATGACTAAATTGAGGCTGTAGACCGGCAGGTTGAGTGAAATCCAAGCCAGGGCGGCGGCGATGCCCGCCTGAAGATCGCCGTCGTGGCGCCTGGTTTCGAGGGTGATCAGGGCAAACATGCGTTCGCTGTCCGTCTGCCCCAAGACAAGGTCTGCGCCGTGGAGTTCTGCCAACCTGGCATCGAGTGCATCCAGTTCGCCAAACGCCCCATTGTGGGCGAAGATCCGCCCATCCTGTTCAAAGGGGTGCGTGTTCACCTCCGTGAGCGCACCCGTGGTGGCGTACCGAACGTGGGCCACGAACGTCCTGCTTTTCAATTCGCGCGCCGCCGTGGCGAATTCCGGATCCTCAAAGGCCGCGATTGCCTGCTTGGAGATTGCCGGTACACCGTTTGGACCGAAGGTGCCGATGCCGGTGCCATCGGGTTCCCGCCGGCTCTGCAGGGAGAGGCTGTCGGGGGCCTTGAGCAGCCAAAACGTGGCCTTGACCGGATCCGCGCCGGCGTGCAATCCAAAGAGTCGACACATCGAAGGGTCCTCCCGTTCGGGGAATGCGTTTGGACCCGGCTTTGATCGCCGGCATACCGCGATCCTAGCCCCGAACCGATATTCTTGTCCGTGGCCGCATCACACCTTGACCACGCTTTGGAAAGGCACCCCATGAGTTTGCTGGGAACACAATGGACCGTCCATGGGGATGGCAAGACCATCAAGCCCGGACAGGTGGTCTCCCCCGGTGAACGGTTGAGCTGGCCGCGGACCATTGGGATTGGCCTGCAGCACGTGGTGGCCATGTTTGGCGCCACGTTCCTGGTGCCGATCCTGACCCACATGCCGCCGGCCACCACGCTGTTCTTCTCCGGCATCGGCACCTTGTTCTTCCTGGTGCTGACCCGTGGCAAGGTGCCCAGCTACCTGGGGTCCAGCTTTGCCTTCATCGCCCCGATCATGGCCTCGCAGAAGGAATTTGGCGTGGGCGGTGCGCTCGGCGGGGTGGTCATGGCCGGTGTAACGCTGGCAGTGATCGGCCTGGTGGTGCAGAAGTTCGGTGCAGGGTGGATCAACCGGCTCATGCCACCGGCCGTCACGGGCACCATCGTGGCACTGATCGGACTAAACCTTGCCCCTGCGGCCAAGAATAATTTCGTGCTGGCGCCCGTCACGGCCACCGTCACGCTGGTGGTCATCATGTTGGTCAGCGTGCTGTTCCGCGGCATCCTGGGCCGCCTGTCTATCCTGGTGGGCGTGATCGTCGGCTACATCGTAGCGGTGTTCCGCGGCGAGGTGGATTTCTCAAAGATCAACCATGCGGGCTGGATTGGCCTGCCGGACTTCCAGACGCCCACCTTCCACGTGGCCGTGATCGGCCTGTTCGTCCCGGTGGTGCTGGTGCTGGTGGCCGAGAACATCGGCCACGTGAAGTCCGTGGCGCTGATGACCGGCAAGGATCTTGACCCCTACGCGGGGCGGGCGCTGATTGCCGACGGCGTTGCCACCACACTTGCCGGTTTTGGTGGCGGGTCCGGGACCACCACCTACGCGGAAAACATCGGCGTCATGGCGGCCACCAAGGTGTACTCCACCGCAGCGTATTGGGTGGCCGCGATTGCCGCGCTCCTGCTGAGCTTCTTCCCGAAGTTCGGAGCCATGATCGCCACCGTTCCCGTGGGCGTGCTGGGCGGCGCCGCAACGCTGCTCTACGGCATGATCGGCGTGCTGGGCGTGCGGATCTGGGTGCAAAACAAGGTGAGCTTCTCCAACAACATCAACCTGACCACGGCCGCCGTCGCCCTCATCATCGGCATCGCCGACTACACATGGACCATCGGTTCGCTGCAGTTCGCCGGAATCGCGCTCGGCACGGCCGCGGCTCTCGTGGTGTACCACGGCATGAGCGCCCTGGCGCGGTGGCGCGGCACGGCCGAGGACCCCAAACTGCCCGAGACCGAACCCGCCGCGCACTGACCTGCTTTGTTGAGGGGACACATCACCCCACTCAGAGCGTTGGCGACACCCCGATCTTCAGGGGTGATGTGTCCCCTCAACGGCGGACTAGATGCCGTTAAGCGCTTCCGAGGTGGCGCGGGTCGTGTACAGGGCCGCGTCACCAAGAGCGGCCTCCGGGGAACCGGCGACGTCGGTGGCACTGACGGCGGACACGACGCCGTGGGCCGCAAGTTCCGCCTGTGTCACCAGGATGCGTCCGGCCACCACGACGACGGGCAGCCCGAGTGCGTGCGCAGCGTCGGCCACGCCGATGGGCGCCTTGCCGGACAGCGACTGCTCATCCATGGAACCTTCGCCGGTGATGACAAGGTCGGCGTCCGCCAAGGCGGTGTCCAGCCCGATCATCTCGGCCACCAGGTCAAAGCCGCGTTCGATGGTGGCGTTGGCGTAGGCGATGAACAGGGACGGGAATCCTCCAGCCGCACCGGCCCCCGCTACGTCGATGTCCACACCGGTGTCGGCCCGGACCAGGGATGCCAGTTGCCGCAGGCCGGCGTCGAGCTTCTCCACGGAATCGGCATCGGCACCCTTTTGCGTGGCAAAAACGTGCGCGGCGCCGTTGTAGCCATAGAGCGGGTTGTCGACGTCGACTGCCATGCGGATCTTGGTGGCGGACAGGCGGGGATCGAGCCCGGAGATGTCGATTGCGGCCACGTCCAGCAGGGACCCGCCACCCAGGGGGATCAGGTTTCCGTGGGCATCGAGCAGCTTCATGCCGAGGGCGCGCAGGGCGCCGGAACCGGCGTCGGTCATGGCCGAGCCGCCTAGGCCGATGATGATCTCGGTGGCGCCTGCCTCGAGGGCTGCGGCGATGAGCTGGCCCGAACCGTAGGAGTGGGCGCGCAGGGCGTTTTCCACCGTGGGCTCGGAGAGCAGGTAGCCGCTGGCCTGCGCCGTTTCAATGACAGCCACCTTGGACTCGGTGTTGAAGGCCCAGGCGGCGCCCACGGGCTTGATGATGGGGCCCACCACGGCGTTGAGCCGTTCTTCAAAGCCCGCCGCGACGGCCGCCTCCAGGGTGCCCTCGCCGCCGTCGGCCACGGGGAGTGTGGTCACCACGGCGTCGGGGTAAACACGCAGGGCGCCCTCGCTCATGGCTGCGGCGGCTTCGACGCCGGTCAGGGTGCCCTTGAACTTGTCCGGTGCAATCAGGATACGCATGCTTACATCCTGCCAGCCCAGACCGACAATGGCGCCTCCGTTACGCCCAGTAGCCGCGCTCGCGCATCACGGCGGCGAGCAATTCGGCCCTGTCCGTCATGAGCCCGTCAACGCCCATGTCAAGGAGCTCGTGCATCTCGGCGGGGTCGTCAATGGTCCATACGTGCATCTTCAGGCCCAATGCGTGCGCCCGTTCCACCGACCGCCGGCTCACCAGGGTCAGCCTGCCAAAGCCGCGTGGAATCTGCAGCACGTCCACGTCCCGCATCAAGGCACGCGCGAGCGGTGCCGGCAGCCATTGGCCCAGGAAGAAGTAGCCAGCCAGCAGGTTCCTGCCCGCCGAACTGGCCGTCGGCCGGCTCAGCTGGGACAGCACGGCACGGCGCCGCTTGTCCGAAAATGACGCGACGCACACCCGCTCATGCAGCCCAAGTTCCTCGATCAGTGCAGCCAGCGTGTCCGCCGAACCGGCATCCTTGACGTCGATGTTGAACCGCGCCTGCGGTAGTGCTTCAAAGAGTTCCCGGAGGGTTGAGATGGGCTCGCGGCCGCCAATGCGGGCTTCACGCACGACGCCGTACGGCAGTTTTGCGATGACGCCCACCTTGTCCGTGACCCGGTCCAGGGAGGCATCGTGGAAGACCAGGGTCACCCCGTCGGCGGTGGTGTTGATGTCGGTTTCCACATACTGGTAGCCAAGGCCCAGCGCGGCCTTGAACGCCGGCAGCGAGTTTTCCAGCCCGTCCCGGGAGTATCCGCGGTGGGCGATGGCCAGTGGGACGGGCGATTCGAGGTAGGGTTTGGCCGGCGTTTCGGGCCCGCTGCGTGTCACGGCGGTCGCCTAGGCCAGCCGCAGCGCGGCCAGGCGGGCCTCGATGACTTGGGCAACGCCGTCGTCCGCGAAACCGGGGGCCCTCAGGGAGGCCGCCGCCAACGCATCCGGGTGGCCGCTGGCCATGGCGTAACCCGACCCCGCCCACCCAAGCATTTCAATGTCGTTGGGCATGTCACCAAAGGCCACAACATCCGCGGCGTCGATCCCCTTTGCTGCGGCGTATTCCGCCAGCGTGACCGCCTTGTTGACACCGAGCGGGCCCAGCTCCAGCAAGGCAAGCGTGGGTGCCGAATGCGTCACGGCGATGAGTCGGCGGACCTTGTTCTCCACGAGGTCCAGGAACTCGTCGGCATTGCCCGAGTGGACCACGGCCAGCATCTTGACGATCCCGCCGTCCGCGATGTCCGGCGTCAGTACCGTGGGCTCCAACAGTTCCCCGACCGCCGGGCCGCCGGGCGGGAAGAATCCCTCCTCGGCGTGGAATCCGGTGAGGCTTTCCAGGGCGTAGCGGGCTTCGGGGGCCAGGGTGGAGATGATCGACCGGACCCGCTCCACGGTGTCCCAGGACAGCACGTGGGACGCCGTGACCGTCTCGCTTTCCAGGCTGTACGTGACGGCGCCGTTGGAGCAAATCACCGTCCCGGTGTGGCCGATCTGTTCCCGGATGGGGTCCAGCCAGCGCGGAGGGCGCCCAGTGACAAAGACGATTTCAATCCCGGCCGCCGCGGCGCTTTGAAAGGCATCAATAGTGCGCTGGCTGATGGTTCCGTCGTGGCCGAGGATAGTCCCATCGATGTCGCTGGCAATTAATCGCATACCCAAGGCTATCTGCGCTCCGCGCACCCCCCAACTTAAACGTTCGACGGCAGTGGGCCCGTCAAGTGCAATAGTTGGGTCATGACACCCCCGGACACCGAAACCGCACGCGCCGACCTTCTGGCCGGCCTTGCCGGCGAAATCCCCAGGGACCCATCCCGGTTCACGCTGGTAGGGGTCGACGGCGTTGACGGAAGCGGGAAGTCAACCTTTGCCCAAGGCCTTGCCGAGGAGCTGGCAGGGCTGGGCGCGTCCGTGGCGGTGATCCACATGGACGACTTCCACAACGTGCGGGCCGCCAGGTACAGGCTCGGCCGTGAATCGCCCGAGGGTTTCTGGTTGGACAGCTACGACTACGAAGCCCTGCATCGCGAGGTGCTCGATCCCCTTGGCCCGGACGGCCATGGCCGGTACAGACCCGCCTCCAGCGATCTGAAGTCCGATTCCCCCGCACGTGTTGACCCGCAGCAGGCACATCCCGGCTCAATCGTCATCGTGGAGGGAATGTTTCTGCACCGTGACGAACTGGCCGTCCGCTGGGACTACTCGCTCTTTTTGGATGTGCCGTTCAGCGAGACGGCCCGCCGCATGGCCGCACGGGACGGCAGCCCGGCGGATCCCGAGCACCCCGCCATGGCGCGCTACGTTCAAGGCCAGCGCCTCTATTTCCAGGCGTGCAAGCCCTGGTCCCGGGCCACCCGCATCATCGACAACAGCGACTGGGGCAACCCGCGCGTAACGAGCCAGGTCGCGACAAGCTCGACCACTGAACGCTGAACCACCGGTGGTCGAGCTTGTCGAGACACGGCCAGACTCTTAGGTCTCGTAGATGCCCGTCAGCCGTGCCCGGCCCAGGGTGTGGAACGCCAGGTTGAAGCCCAATACGGCCGGCGTGGCCGATTCCGGCACGTCCAGCGACTCAACATCCACCGCGTGCACCACCACCATGTAACGGTGCGGGCCGTGTCCGGCCGGAGGTGCCGATCCCATGTAGCCGGGGTACCCGCCGTCGTTCTTCAGGGTCAAGGCACCGGCGGGGAGGCCGGCGGATCCCTTGGCATCACCGGCACCTTCGGCCAGGCTCGTCACGGACGCCGGGATGTTGGCCACTGCCCAGTGCCAAAACCCGGAGGCAGTGGGCGCGTCGGGGTCATACATGGTGACGGCGAAACTGCGCGTCCCGGCCGGGAATCCGGACCAGGACAGTTGAGGGGACAGATCTCCTCCGCCCGGATGGCCGCCGGCGCTGACCTGCGCCAGCGGCATGGTGCCACCCTCAGCCAGGGACGTGCTGGTCACGGTGAATTCGGGGACCGCGGCCAAAAGTGCGTAGGGGTCGTAGTCGTACATGGATTTAGCCTTCCTGTAGTTCGGCCCGGGTGGGCGGGTTTGCCCCGGCCCGGGAAACGGTGATGGCGGCGGCGCGGGCGGAGTAGCGGAGCAGTTCCTCGAGTTGCTCGCGGGTGATGCCCCGGAGCGCCTCGCGCCGCTGTGCGCCGTCCAGTTCGCGGTCAACCAGCGCCGCCAGCAGGGCCGCCATGAAGGAATCGCCTGCGCCCACGGTGTCAACCACCTTGGTGGGCGGCACGGTGCACGCGGCCTCGCCCGCTGCGCACACCGCCCAGGGACCGTCGCCCCCCTGGGTGACAACCACGACGGCGGGCCCTTCCGTGCCGCCCAAGGCAAGCCACGTGCGGGCCGAATCCTTGGGGTCAACGCCGGGATACAACCACTCAAGGTCCTCGTCGGAGGCCTTCACCACATCGGAGAGACGGACGAACTTCTCGGCCTGTTCCCGCGCGTAGGCAACGTCGGTGATGATGCTGGGACGGCAGTTGGGGTCATAGGAAATCGTCGCGGAGGGGTGGGCTCCCACCACCGCACTAAAAACGTGGTCGGCCCCCGGGTCAAGCATGGTGGCGATGGAGCCCACGTGCAGCAAAGTGGTGGCGGCCAGCATGAAGTTGGGTGCGCCGTCGGGCCCGGGTGCCACGGCCGGCAGCTCCCAGTCGAGCGAGAACTCGTAGCTGGCGGCGCCGTCGTCCCCCAGCACCGCCCGGGCAACGGAGGTGGGCAGGGCGTCCGGGGCCACCGGTACCATGACGTGGTTGTCCTGCAGGTGCGCGGCCACCATGGCGCCGTAGGCATCCTTGCCGTAGCGGCCCAGGAACTGCACGGGGTGCCCCAGCCGGGCCAGGCCGACGGCCACATTCATGGGGCTTCCGCCCACGTGGGGGACGGCATCCTGGCCGGGACGCACAACTTCATCGATCAAGGTTTCACCAATTACCGTCAACATGTCACCAGCCTACGGCCCTGACACCGCGTTTAAGCGTCCATTTGCGGCGGGGCCACTCGACCACACGGGGCCGCTGCGCATAGGCTCGAGGACATGAGCAGCCATTGGGACCGCCTCGACGATTCGCTTCGCCCTTCAGTCATTGCCTCCGTTGCGGAGTACGAACGCATCCGCCCGCAGCTGAAGCTTGTCACGGCGCAGATGGAGTCGCTGGTGCGTGAGGTTATGGAGGACGCCGACGACAAACCGTTGTTCGTCACCAGCCGCACCAAGTCCGTGGAATCGTTCAGGGAGAAAGCCTCGCGCATGGTGGCGCCGGTGCCCGACGCCGCCCCCGCCCTGCAATTTCCCGAGCCGCTGCGCATCCTCACGGACCTGGTGGGCGTGCGTGTCATCACCACGCTCCCGGGCGAAAATGCGCAGGCCGCGAACCTGATCAAGCGTCGCCGGAACATTTTTGACTGCCGTGGCGACCGGGAAAAGGATATTGGCTCGATCGAGTCCGGCACGTACGGCTATTCGAGCCGGCACCTGATCCTGCGCAGCATCCAAAACGACGTGGTGCGGGCGTACCAGGAGGTTCTGGATCCGGACACGAAAACCAACGGCAGCTACTTTTTTGAGTGCCAGATCCGCACAGTCTTTGCCCACGCCTGGAGCGAGATTGAGCATGACATCCGCTTCAAGGCCCAGGACCCGCGCGCTTGGAGCCCGTACTTTGACCGGCAGTTCACCGCGACGGCTGCCATGCTGGAGACCGTGGAGCAGGCGTTTTCGGAGCTGCACGACAGGTACGAGACCGTCACCAGCTTTTGGGACGCCGACGGCGAAGGCGGGGAGTCGCTGACCCCGAACCGGATCAAGGCCGTCTGGCAGACCCTGCTGCCGCACGTTGACCGCAAGGCCGACGACGACTGGGGCTGGGCCGCGGAGTTGGTCGCCGCGCACGGGCTGACCAAGACCATTGACCTGGTCGCCCTGTTGCAGCCCAAGATCATCTCCAATGTGCGCCAGGCCCTTGACCACAGGTACTCCCCCGGGCCTGACAGGCTGCTCGATGACCTGTTGCTGTGGCAGTTTGGCCAGCGGCACATCGACCTGACCGCCGAGGACGCTGCCCTGGAGCAGACCCCGCGACGGGACAGCCTGCAGCGCCGCCACCAGCAGATGCAGCGGTACCGCAAGGCGTCGGGGTTTTAGCGAAGCCGGTGACTGAGCTGAGCGGCCGGTGGTTGAGCCCGTCGAAACCCGGATCTCGACAAGCTCGATCACCGGCGACTCGATCACCGCACACCACATTCCGCATGGTGAGATGATTTGTTCGAAATGTGGACAAGGTGCAAGATAAAAAGATGCCTCAGTCAACAATTCCCACACCAAGCGTCACGCTGCCGAACTCTGCGGACCGCACCGCACGGATCGCGGTCACCGTTTTCCCGCTGCTCGTGATCGTCGCCGGCGTCCTTGGTTTCCTGCTTCCGGGCTCGTTCAAGCCCCTGGCCCCGTCGGTGCCGTACCTGCTGGGAGTCATCATGTTTTGCATGGGCCTGACGTTGACGCTGCCCGACTTTGCCGCCGTCGCCAAGCGCCCGTGGGCCGTTGCCCTGGGACTCGCGGCGCACTACATCATCATGCCCGGCGCGGGCTGGTTGATCGCCATGGGCCTGCACCTGAGCCCGGAACTGGCAGCCGGCGTGATCCTGGTGGGCTGCGCACCGAGCGGGACGTCGTCGAACGTCATGGCGTACCTGGCCAAGGGCGACGTCGCACTTTCCGTGGCCGTTGCCACCGTCTCCACCTTGGTTGCCCCCCTCGTCATGCCCGCCCTGACGCTCTTTTTGGCCGGTTCCTTCCTAAACGTCGACGCCGGCGCCATGATGCTGGACATCCTCAAGACGGTGCTGATACCTGTGATCGTGGGGCTGCTGGCGCGGCTTTTCCTGAGCCGCCTGGTGGACCGGGTGCTGCCGGCACTGCCGTGGATCTCCGCCGTCGTCATCTCCTTCATCGTGGCCATCGTGGTGGCCGGTTCCGCCTCCAAGATTGTGGCCGCCGGCGGCATCGTGTTCCTGGCCGTGGTGCTGCACAACGGTTTCGGCCTGGGCCTGGGCTACCTGGCCGGCAAGGCGGGCCGCCTCGACGCCCGGGCACGCCGCGCGCTGGCATTCGAGGTCGGCATGCAAAACTCCGGCCTTGCCGCAACCCTGGCCACGGCCCACTTCTCCCCGCTGGCGGCGTTGCCTTCGGCCGTCTTCTCCGTCTGGCACAACATCTCCGGCGCCGCCGTGGCCGCCTGGCTGGCCCGCAAGCCGCTGCCCGCCAAGTAGCAATTCTCAAGCACGACGGCGGTCGGCTCGCCTCGCGCTGCCCCCGACTTCGGCGAAAACCCGGGTCGATGGTGCGGATTCTGCGGGCCGAGCGGGACTTTGAGATCGATGGTGCAGCACCCGCGAGCTGGGGAGCGCAATGGTCGCAGGAGCTGCACCATCAACTTATTGAGGGCCGCAGGAGCTGCACCGCGGGATCTCGGCAAGCTCGATCACCGGCAGGCTCGGTCACCGCGTCCGGCTCGATCACCGGCTCGCGAGGGTGCCGTTCACGCGCTGCGGAACGCCCAGCGGGTTCTCGTCGCGCAGCGCGCCGGGCAGCAGATGCGCCGGCAGGCCCTGGTAGGCCACGGGGCGCAGGAAGCGCGTGATGCCGGCCGTGCCGACCGAGGTGGTCGTGGGTGCTGTGGTGGCCGGGTACGGCCCGCCGTGCTGCTGGGCGTAGGTGACCGAAACGCCCGTGGGCCACTGGTTCCACAGCACGCGCCCGGCCTTGTGCGCCAGCCAACGGACCAGCTCCGGCGCTACCGCATCGCTGTCCTCGCCCTGGATGGTTGCCGTCAGTTGCCCGTCAAGGACCCTGGCCACAGCCAGCAGCTCCTCCTCGTCTCGGTACGTCGCCACGAGCGCCGACGGGCCGAAGCACTCCGTGATCAGGCCGTCGGGATCGTTCAGCAGCGCCGAAGCCGTGGTGATGTTCAGCGCCGGCGCCGGCGGGAACGCGAGGATGTCATCGGCCCCACCCAGGGAGGCAACGGCGTCGTGCTTCAACAATTCCTGCAGGGATTCGGTGTAGCCGGACTGGATCCGCTCATTGAGCAACGTGGCCGGCGCCGGGCGTGCGGCCTCCGCCAGCAGGGCCGGCATGGACGATTCCGCCGGGACAAGCAGGATCCCAGGCTTGGTGCAGAACTGGCCGGCGCCCATGGTGAAAGAACCGATGAATTCCTCCACGATGGCGGCACCGCGCGCCGCTGCGGCGGCCCGCGTGACAAACACGGGGTTCACGCTGCCCAGCTCACCGTAAAACGGGATCGGCTCGGGGCGGGAGTTAGCCAGGTCGAACAGCGCCCGGCCGCCCGGGATGGAGCCGGTGAACGCCCCAGCCTTGATGCGCGGGTCAAGCAGGGCGTCCCGGCCGGCCTGTGTGCCGTACACCAGCTGCAACAACCGGGCAGGCGCACCGGCTGCCGACAAGGCGGCGGCGGAAATGCGTCCGACGGCGGCGGAGAGATGCGGGTGGCCGGGGTGGACCTTCAGCACCACCGAACACCCGGCGGCGAGCGCCGAACAGGTGTCCCCGCCCATGACGCTGAAGGCAAACGGGAAATTGCTGGCGGCAAACACCACCACCGGGCCCAGTGGCTCCAGGACGCGGCGGAGATCGGGCCGGGCGCCCATGGGCCATGCGGCGTCGGCGTGGTCGATGCGGGCGTCCAGGTAGCCGCCGTCGTTGAGTAGCTCGGCAAAGAGCCGCAGCTGGAACGTGGTGCGCTTGAGCTCCCCTGCAAGGCGTGCATCCGGCAGATTCGTTTCCGCCCCGGCCAGCGGGATAAGTTCGGCGGCAGCCCCGTCGAGTGCATCGGCCACGGCCACCAGTCCCGCTGCGCGTTCGGCGGCCGGGCGCTGCGCCCAGTGGTCGGCGGAGGCGTTGGCGGCGGCCAGAATGTCTTCAAGTTCCGCAGGGGTGGTGTCGGCAATGGCTTGGGTGGTCATGAGCGGTGTCCTTCGTCGGAATCTGCAGGTTGGTCGGAGAATTCAAGGGCGGCCAGCCGGCCCAGCGTCACGGGTGCGGCCAGCGTGCGTTTCGCCATGGAGCGCAGGTCCTCGGCCGACGTCGGCCGCGAGGCGAGGTCCGCGGCGATCTCCGCCGTGGCGAAGCCGCACACGCGGCCCTGGCAC
>JBAUMA010000573.1:0-3419 GCA_049578485.1 Specibacter sp. | reverse complement strand
CGCCAAACGGGTCCGGGCCGGCGAGGTCAAGCTCGGTGCGGGTGGCGAACTTGAACCGGGGGTCGCCGTCGTACCGGGCACGCAGGGCGCGGCCCAGCTGGCCGTTGGCACCCAGGACGAGTGTTTTCCTATCCTGCATGGGGGAAACGCCGGCCAGCCTCGGGTGGGTGCGGTCCTTGTCGGAGAGTTCGGCGTCGGCCAGGGGGATGGGCCAGGGGATGTTGACGGTTTCATCGGCCAGGTTCAAAAAGGTGTACCGGGCGGCCGGGGACCAGTGGGCGTTGACCAGGTACGAATAGGCGGTGCCGTCGTCGAGGGTTTGGAATGCGTTGCCCACCCCGCGGGGAATGAAGATGGCGGTGGAGGCATCCAGCACGGCGGTGAACACGGAGCCGAAGGAGGGGCCCTCGCGCAGGTCGACCCACGCCCCGAAAACGCGTCCGGTGGCCACGGAGATGAACTTGTCCCACGGTTCGGCGTGGATGCCGCGGGTGGTGCCGGCGGATTCGTTGAAGGAGATGTTGTTTTGCACGGGGCCGAAGTCCGGCAGGCCGGCCGCCGCCATTTTTTCGCGCTGCCAGTTCTCCTTGAACCAGCCCCTGTTGTCGCCGTGGACGGGCAGCTCGAAAAGGACGACGCCGGGAATGGGGGTTGGGTGCCCGGCAAGAGTTTTGCCGTACTGCAGCCCCGTCACGGGTGCACCCCGCCGCTGGTGTGCAGCGCCTCGCCCTGATCGACATACTTGGCCTCGGTGGCGGCCTTTTGCGGGCGCCACCAGGCCTCGTTGGCGCGGTACCAGTCGATTGTGCCGGCCAGTCCGGCGGCAAAGTCGGGGTGCGAGGGTGACCAGCCCAGCTCGCTGCGCAATTTGCTGGAGTCGATGGCGTACCGGAGATCGTGTCCGGGGCGGTCGCTGACGTGGTCGTAGGCGTCGGCCGGCAGACCCATGCCGGCCAGGATCAGCTCGATGACGTCCTTGTTGTTCCGCTCCCCGTCTGCGCCGATCAAGTATGTTTCTCCCGCGGTGCCCTTGTCCAGGATGGTGAGCACGGCCGAGGAGTGGTCATCGGCATGGATCCAGTCCCTAACGTTGTGCCCGGCGCCGTACAGGCGGGGCCGGATGCCGTCCAGGACGTTGGTGATCTGGCGGGGGATGAACTTTTCCACATGCTGGTACGGGCCGTAGTTGTTGGAGCAGTTGCTGATGGTCGCATGCACGCCAAAGGAACGCACCCACGCCCGCACCAACAAATCCGAGCCGGCCTTCGTGGAGGAATACGGGCTGGACGGGTTGTAGGGGGTGTGCTCGGTGAAGCGTTCCGGGTCATCCAGGGCCAGGTCCCCGTACACCTCGTCGGTGGAGATGTGGTGGAAGCGGGTGCCGTGCCGGCGAACGGCCTCCAGCAGCGTAAAAGTGCCCGTGATGTTGGTGTGCAGGAACGGGGTGGGGTCCGACAGCGAATTGTCGTTGTGCGATTCGGCGGCATAGTGGACCACGGCGTCAACCCCGGCGACCAGGGAGTCCACCAGGGCGGCGTCGCAAATATCGCCCTCGACAAAGGTGAACCGCTCAGCCGGCAGACCCGCCAGTGATGCCAGGTTGCCCGCGTACGTCAGCTTGTCCAGCACCGTAACTACAAAGTCTGTGTGCGCTATCACGTAGTGAACAAAATTGGACCCAATAAAACCGGCGCCGCCGGTGACCAGTATTCGCTGCATTCACAAATCCTATCCGTTTGGAATTGAACGTAATGCCAGACATGATGTTGTTTATGCGCGGAATTATTCTTGCCGGTGGAACCGGTTCAAGGCTTCACCCCATAACGCTTGGCATCAGCAAGCAACTTGTCCCGGTTTATGACAAGCCCATGATTTATTACCCGCTGTCAACGCTGATCCTGGCCGGCATCCGGGACATCCTGATCATCACCACCCCGCATGACGCCGAGCAATTCCAGCGACTGCTGGGCGACGGCTCCCAATTTGGCATCAACCTCAGCTACAAGGTCCAGCCCACGCCAGACGGCCTGGCACAGGCCTTCGTCCTCGGCTCCGACCACATTGGCCAGGACACCGTTGCCCTGGTGCTCGGAGACAACATCTTCTACGGTCCCGGCCTCGGCACCCAGCTGCAAAAACACGAGTCCCTCACGGGCGGGTCCATTTTCGGGTACTGGGTCAAGGAACCCGGAGCTTACGGCGTGGTCGAATTTGACGGTGGCAAGGTGGTTTCCCTGGAGGAAAAGCCCGCGCATCCCAAGAGCAACTATGCGGTTCCGGGCCTGTATTTTTACGACAACAACGTCATCGACATTGCCAAAAACCTCAAGCCCTCGGCCCGCGGCGAGCTGGAAATCACCGACGTCAACATGGCCTACCTCGAGCGCGGTGAGCTGCAAGTTGAATTGCTCCCGCGCGGCACGGCCTGGCTGGACACCGGCACGTTCGCGGACCTCAACGACGCCTCCACCTTTGTGCGAACGGTGGAAAGCCGGCAGGGCCTGAAAATCGGGGCTCCCGAGGAGGTTGCCTGGCGCCAAGGCTTCCTCAGCGATGACGAGCTGCGCGAACGCGCCGGGAAACTGGTTAAAAGCGGCTACGGCGCCTACCTGCTGGAGCTGCTCAAGTAGTCGGCACCGCACCGGTTTGCGCCGGCGATCCGGCTGCGGCCAAATCGGTGCGATAATTAAGTGCGTTGGATGTGACTTATTTGGGTTGCCGCCAACGCCGCCGGTGCAAGGCCGGTTGCCTTCGGTATAAAGGAGCCACGCGTTTTGGTGTTGAAATCCGCTGAACATGACCACCAGGGTCCGTTGACAGATGGTGAAGTACGCCGCATCCGCAACGACTTCCCCATCCTTGACCAGGACGTCAACGGCCAGCCGCTGGTGTACCTGGACTCCGGGGCCACCTCGCAAAAGCCCACCAGCGTCATGGAGGCCGAGCAGGAATTCTACGAACAACGCAACTCCGCGGTGCACCGTGGCGCGCACACCCTGGCCGTGGCCGCCACGGATGTTTTCGAGGACGCCCGCGCCACCGTGGCCGCATTTGTTGGGGCCGGTGAAAACGAGCTCGTTTGGACGGCCAACGCCACAGCCGGGCTGAACCTGATCGCCTACTCGTTCGGCAACGCCAGCATTGGTGAGGTTGCTCCCGAAGCCCGGCAGTTCGCCGTCGGGCCCGGGGATGAAGTGTTGGTGACCGAGATGGAACACCACGCCAACCTCATCCCGTGGCAGGAGCTGTGCCGGCGCACCGGTGCCACCTTGAAATTTGTGCCTGTCCTGGACGACGGCACCCTGGACATGGAGGCCGCCGCTTCGTTGTTCACCGAGCGCACCAGGGTCTTTTCCTTCACGCACGTCTCCAACGTCACCGGCGTCATCAATCCCGTGGTCGAGTTGACGGGCATGGCG
>JBAUMA010000572.1:0-19904 GCA_049578485.1 Specibacter sp. | reverse complement strand
AAGGGGACGCCGACGACGGCGACATCGGCCTTGGCGACCTGGTCCAGGCGCGGGAGGCGCGCGTAGGTGGCTGCGCCCGCGTAGCGCGGGATACGCGAGGAATCGATCGGGCCAAGGTTACCGTTGGCCTCGATGCGGAGCTCTTTCATGGACGTCCTCATTTCTGTGCAAAGTAGACCTGCGTCACATGCGGTCCTGGTTCTCCATCGTACAACCCAAGTTGCCTAATGGAAACCAAAAGTTTTCTCATGGATAAATTATGTGTCCGGAGGGCACCGATCTCGCGCGGGGGTGTAAAGATTTCGTCAAAACCGGGTTCACAGCCCAAAAGCGGTGTTAGTCTCCACTGAGCCGCAACAGTGCAGCGACGCACTGTGCTGCCAGCATTTTTGTGCGGTTTGGCCGAAAGGAACTTTCCGTGACATCCCTCTCCAAAGCACCTTCGGAACCCGGGGATCGCCACAAACCCGCGGGTTCGAAGACCTTGCGCCTGTGGCTCATGGAAGGAATGCCGGAAAGCGCCGGCAAGCGCCAGGGGCCCCACGGCCGCCCGGATCCCGGACACAAGCGGCACACCTGGTGGCGCGTCATGTGCCTGACCGGCCTGGACTATTTCTCCACCCTGGGCTACCAACCGGCCATCGCGGCCCTGGCCGCCGGTGTCCTGGCTCCGCTGGCCACGATAGTCCTGGTGGTGGTAACCCTCTTTGGCGCCCTGCCCGTCTACCGCCGAGTGGCCAAGGAAAGTCCCCACGGCGCCGGCTCGATCGCCATGTTGGAGCGACTGCTGCCCAAATGGTGGGGCAAGTTCTTTGTGCTGGCACTCCTCGGCTTTGCCGCCACGGACTTCATGATCACCATCACCCTCTCGGCGGCCGACGCGTCCGCCCACTTGATCGAAAACCCGTACGCCCCCAATTTCTTTTCCGGGCAAAATGTCATCATCACCCTGGTGCTCATTGCCGCCTTGGCCGCCGTCTTCCTGCGCGGTTTCCGGGAAGCCATCGGGATCGCCGTTGTCCTTGTTGGCGTCTACCTGGCCCTAAACCTCGTGGTGATCATCGTTTCACTCGTAAACGTGGTCCACAGCCCCCTGCTCACGAACGACTGGTGGACGGCCCTGACCACCCAGCACGGCAACCCCGTCATGGTGATCGCCGTCGCACTCATCGTCTTTCCGCGCCTGGCCCTGGGCTTGTCGGGTTTTGAAACAGGCGTGGCCGTCATGCCGCAGATCAAGGGCGACCCCGGCGAGACCGAGGAAAACCCGACCGGCCGCATCAGGGGCGCCCAAAGGCTGCTGACGACGGCGGCCATCATCATGAGCACGTTCCTCATCACGTCCTCGCTGGCCACCACCATCCTGATCCCCGCCGCCGAGTTCCAGGCCGGAGGCAAGGCCAACGGCCGCGCCCTTGCCTTCCTCGCCCACCAGCTGCTTGGCGAGGGATTTGGCACGGTCTACGACATCAGCACCATCGCCATTCTCTGGTTTGCCGGCGCCTCCGCCATGGCCGGGCTGTTGAACCTGGTGCCGCGCTACCTGCCGCGCTTTGGCATGGCGCCGGCCTGGGCGGGCGCCGTCCGTCCCCTGGTGCTCGTCTTCACGGCCATCGCCATCCTCATCACACTGGTGTTCAAGGCAAGTGTTGATGCCCAGGGTGGCGCGTACGCCACAGGCGTGCTGGTCCTGATCACCTCCGCGGCCATTGCCGTGACCCTGTCCGCCAGGCGCAAGAAGGAACGCGGAAAGATGATCGGCTTCGGCATCGTCTCCGCGGCGTTCATCTACACGACGGTCCTGAATTCGTTTGAACGGCCCGACGGGCTCAAGATTGCGCTGCTGTTCATCCTGGGCATCGTGGTGGTCAGCCTGCTTTCGCGCATGCGCCGAGCTTTTGAGCTGCGTGCCACCTACATCCGCATGGACGAGGCGGCCATGAACTTTGTGGCGTCCGTGGACGAGGGAGCCATCCGGATCATCTCCCACGATCCCAAAACCCGCAACGCCGCGGCCTACCGGCGCAAGCTCAACCATGCAGTGACGGTCAATGAGATGGGCAATCCCCGGGACGTGCTCTTCATGGAGGTCATTGTGGATGACTCCTCCGACTTTGAAACAGCCCTGGAGGTCCATGGCGTGGTGCGCCACGGCTTCAAGATCCTGGAGGTGCACAGCTCCAATGTGCCCAACACGATCGCCGCGGTCCTGCTTCACATCCGCGACGCCACAGGGATGATCCCGCACATCTACTTCCGCTGGAATGAGGGCAATCCCATCTTCAACCTGTTGCGGTTCCTGTTCATCGGAGAAGGGGAGATCGCTCCCGTAACCCGCGAGGTGCTGCGCGAGGCCGAACCGGAACTGACCAAACGCCCCTGGGTGCACGTGGGTTGAGGGGCCTTCTCCCCCACACCGTCACGGCAGCCGCGCCCGCGGCGTCAGGCCGGCTGGTGACTGCCCCATTGTCAAGATCCCGAGGATTGGGAGTGGCTGGAGCCGCTGCTGCCGGAAGACACCGAGCTGCCTGAGCCGGCCGACGCGCTCGCGCTTGGCGTGGCCGAGGCGCTTGGCGTGGCGGTTTTGGTGGTACTTGCCGTCGTGGCGACTGCCTTCTGGGCGACGACGGCGCCGTACAGGGCGGTGCTGCCGAGTCCCGTGGCACCCAGCGCACCCAGGACCACCGCGGACGTCACGACTGTGGCCGCCATTTTGGCGTTTCTTGGTCCACTCATGTCAGTCTCCCTCTCTTGCGTTGCGACTGGAGTTGTTGACTTTAACAATCCACGCGCTGGCTAAGAGGGGGCTATGAGGAAACCGTGGGCAGCTTAGGGAAACACCGCAGGGTGTTTGCGGCTACTACCCGCCCGAGCCGGAGGCTGCCGGGACCAGGATCCACAGCGCCTCGACAGGCGTGGCGGAGTGGTTTTCCCAGGTGTGCGGCTCCCGTCCGGAGAAGGAGAGGGTGTCCCCCGCCTTGAGGTCGTAAGACTCCCGGGACATCACCAGGGTCAGTTCACCGCTGATGATGTGCAGCACGTCGACGTCGCAGTCCACCGCGTACAACTCCGACTCTCCCTTGCCGAACGGGCCAATGGTTGCGCCAAGGATTTGCAGGCGGCGCTCGGAACGGGCGGTCAGCAACCGTTCAACGATGCCGTCGCCGCCGAGTGAAATACGGGGACCCTCGCCGGCGCGTGTGAGATGTGTCTCCGGGACGGCAAACAGGTCCCCGATCGAGATGGAAAGAACTTGGCACAAAGTCACCAAGGACGCCACACTTGGTGAGGTGAGATCGCGTTCAACCCTGCTGAGGAAGCCCTTTGTCAGGCCGGTTGCGTCCGCCACTTGCTCTATGGTGAGCCGCTGGGACTGCCGGGCAGCGCGGATCCGCGATCCAATGGCCACCGGCGCCGCACTAGGCTCCACGGGCAACGCTTTCATTTTCGCTCCTTGCTTCCGGGCAATGGCGCCCACCGAGACTCTATTCGGCAGGTCCCGGCAGCCTTTCATATTGACTGTTACCTCAATCACAGTTTAGCCTATTGGACAACGGAAGTTGTCTATCAGGCAATTTTTTGGGGGATTTCTCATCACCGCACACTGGAGCTTCACATGAACTGGAACATTGCAATAGTTGTCATCTATTTGGTGGCCATGCTCGCCTTTGGCTGGTGGGGAAAGTCGCGCACCAAGAACAACAGCGACTTCCTCGTGGCCGGCCGACGCCTGGGTCCCTTCCTCTACACGGGCACCATGGCCGCCGTCGTCCTGGGCGGCGCCTCCACCGTTGGCGGCGTCGGGCTTGGCTACAAGTTCGGCATTTCCGGCATGTGGCTCGTGGTCGCGATCGGCGTGGGAGTGCTGCTGCTGAGCCTGCTCTTTGCCCCCACCCTCCAAAAGCTGAAGATCTACACGGTCTCGCAAATGCTGAGCCTGCGCTATGGCCAGGAAGCCACCAAGGCCTCCGGCATCGTGATGCTCGCCTACACGATCATGATTTCCGCAACGTCCACCGGCGCCTACGCCACCATTTTCGTGGTGCTGTTTGGCTGGGAGCGCTGGCTGGCCATCGCGGTAGGCGGCGCGATCGTGCTGGTTTACTCCACGATTGGCGGCATGTGGTCCATCACCCTGGCCGACCAGGTCCAGTTCGTCATCAAGACCGTGGGCATCTTCTTCCTCATGCTGCCGTTCACCATCAATGCAGCCGGCGGCATGGACGGCATCAAGTCCCGCCTCGACGCAAGCTTCTTCCAGTGGGACGGGATTGGCGTCAGCACCATCGTGACGTTCTTCGTGGTGTACACCTTGGGCATCCTGATCGGCCAGGACATCTGGCAGCGCGTCTTTACCGCCAAGACTCCCACCGTGGCCCGCTGGGGCGGCTCCACGGCCGGTATCTACTGCATCCTGTACGGTGTGGCCGGCGCGCTGATCGGCCTCGCCGCCCGCGTGGCACTGCCGCACATCGATGTGGCATCACTCGGTAAGGACGCCGTCTACGCCGAGGTGGCCACCAACATCCTGCCCATCGGCATCGGCGGCCTGGTCATGGCCGCCGCCGTGGCCGCCATGATGTCCACCGCCTCCGGCGCCCTGATCGCCGCGGCAACCGTGGCACGCGCCGACGTGGTCCCGTTCGTGGCCAGCTGGTTTGGCAAGACCATCGACAACTCCGACTCCTCCAACCCCGAGCACGACATCAAGGGCAACCGCATGTACGTGCTTGGCCTGGGACTCCTGGTGGTGCTGATTTCCATCCTCGCCTCCGACGTCGTGTTCGCCCTGACCGTGGCTTACGACATCCTGGTGGGCGGCCTGCTCGTGGCCATCATCGGCGGCCTGGTCTGGAAGCGCGGCACCGGCCACGGCGCGGCATGGTCCATGGCGGCCGGTTGCGCGGTCACGCTCGGGTTGCTGGTGCTCTACGGGGCCGGCGTCCTGCACAGCCTTGACCCGTTCAATGACGGCATCTACGCCAATGAACCCATCTACTTTGGCCTGGCCGCCTCGCTGGTGGTCTACATTGTGGTCTCCTTGCTGAGCACGCCCACCCCGTCCCACATCCGCAAGGGCTGGGATGACCGCCTGGCCGCTGCGGCCACTGACTCCAACGCCGACGACGTCAAGTCGGTCGTCTAGCCACCTCCGCCTGACCCGCGGTAGTGGTCGAAAATACCCTGAAAATCGGGATTTTCCATGGGCCCGCACCCGCGAGGGGCCCCGACCGAGGAACGAGGTTGGGGAGCGGGCGGGGACTACTGAGGGTTAGACGCAAGTGTGCACGACGGCGGTGGGTTGCGTAATTTATTACGGAACCGGCCGCCGTCGTGCTTTAACGCGGTAACGTATGTTCCAGCTTCAAGAGATGCGATGCCAAGCTCCGACTGGTCGCACGCCAACCCCATGTTCACAGGGTGGCTCGGATGAGGAAGTGACCGGCGGTGACTGGATCCGCCGGTAAGAGCACTCACAAAGGTCCCTCGATGACTATTCTTTCCGTACGCCGCACCCATGCCGTTCGCACCCCAGCTGCCAAGCCGCCCGTTTCCGGCATCCCGGTACTGCCCGCCGTTGACGTCAACCTCGGCACCGTCAGCTTCTTCACGCCCACCGGGCACCACAGTTACTTCTGCCCCGAGCCGGCACGTCTGGTGGAGTCGTTGGCCCAGGCCGTGCGCCCGGCCCGCTGGATCCCGGAAATTGGCACCTTGGTGGTCACCGTGGCGCAGACGGGCGCACGCTCCGGGCGCGGGCTGGGCTTCAAGCTCGAGCGGTACTGATTTCGCAGCGAATATTGCGGTGTGCCGAAACTTTTTCCCTAGGAGCACCGGCCCAAAAACCGTGCGGATTCGCGCTACAGTGGGGGCTGACTTGAGGAGATTCCACCGTGCCCGAGCGCATTCCCACATCCACAGAAATCAAGCGGTGGCGGCAGTATCTGGCCGATGAACGGGCCGAAGCCGCCGTTTACCGCGATCTTGCCGAACGCCGCGAGGGCGAAGAAAAAGCCATCCTGCTTGCCCTGGCCCACGCCGAGGGCCGCCACGAACAGCACTGGCTGAACCTGCTTGGCGAGCATGCCGAGCACAATGTGCGGCCGTCCGCCCGCAACCAATTGCTGGGCCTGCTGGCACGGCGATTTGGCTCAGTGTTCGTCCTGGCCCTGGCACAGCGCTCGGAATCCCGCTCCCCTTACGCGACGGACGTTGACGCGACCGATGCCATGGCCGCCGACGAAGCCATCCATGAAGAAGTGGTGCGAGGCTTGGCCACCCGTGGGCGCACCAGGCTGTCGGGATCGTTCAGGGCTGCCGTCTTTGGCGCCAATGACGGCCTGGTCAGCAACCTGTCCCTCGTGATGGGCATGGCCGCGACCGGGGTGAGCAGCCAAGTGGTCCTTTTCAGCGGCATCGCAGGGCTCCTGGCCGGTGCGTTGTCCATGGGCGCCGGAGAATTTGTCTCCGTGCGGTCCCAGCGCGAACTGCTCGATGCCTCCCTCCCCACGCAGGTCACCCTCTCGGCAGCGCCGTCGCTGGACTTGGAAAACAACGAACTAGTCCTCGTGTACCTGGCCCGCGGCATGTCCCGCGAAGCCGCCGAACACCGGGCCGCCGAACGCATGGGCCAATTCACCTGCGACTGCGACCCGAGCATGTCCCTGCGCCCGGACGAATTCGAGCAAGCCGACGAGCACGAGACCCTGGGCACCGCCTGGGGCGCGGCGTCGTCGAGCTTCTGCTTCTTCGCCTCCGGCGCCATCATCCCCATCCTGCCGTTCATCTTTGGCATGACGGGATTCGGTGCCCTGGCGCTTTCCTGCCTGCTGGTGGGGCTGACGCTGATGGGCACCGGCGCCATCGTCGGGCTGCTTTCGGGGGCATCCCCGCTGTGGCGCGGGCTGCGCCAGCTGGGCATCGGCATGGGTGCGGCGGCCGCCACCTACCTGCTCGGCCTGCTGTTCGGCGCAACCGTCGGCTAACCCGTCAGCGCAGCACGATGGTCCGGTTGCCCTGGACGATCACCCGGCCCTCGCAGTGCCAGCGCACCGCGTTGCTGAGCGCCTTGCACTCCGTGTCCCGGCCGGCGGCCACCAGGTCCTCGGGCCCGAACGCATGGTCCACCTCGATCACCTGCTGCGAGATGATGGGCCCCTCGTCCAGCTCACTGTTGACATAGTGGGCCGTGGCGCCCACCGTCTTGACGCCCCGGGCATACGCCTGGTGATACGGTTTGGCGCCCTTGAACGACGGCAGGAACGAGTGGTGGATGTTGATGGCCCGGCCTTCTAGCTTGCGGGTGAGCGCGTCGCTGAGCACCTGCATGTAACGGGCCAGGACAACCAGTTCGACGTCGTACCCGTCCACGAGTTCCATGAGGCGGGCCTCTGCTTCGGGCTTGGTGGCGGCCGTGACAGGAACATGGTGGAACGGGATGCCGTGCCATTCGGCCAGCCGCTGGTGATCCGGATGGTTGGACACGACGGCCACAACCTCCACCGGCAACTCTCCCGTCCGGGTCCGGAAAAGGAGGTCGTTCAGGCAGTGCTCAAACTTGGAAACCATGATCAGCACGCGCCGCCGGGCCCTGTGTGAGCGCAGCTCCCAGCGCATGCCGTGCCGGCCCGCAAGCGGTTCCAGCCCCGCCCGCAACGCCGCCAACGTCTCCTCGCCCTCCGGTGCCGCAAAGTGCAGCCGCATGAAGAAGTGCCCGTCGGGCTCCGGGGTCCCGGGAACCGGGCGCAAGTGCTGGCGGTCGCTGAACTGCCGGTTGTCGATGATGTCGGCGCCGTGGCTAAAAAGCACGCCGGAGATCTGGTGGACAAGCCCCGGGCTGTCGGGGCAGTCCAGGGTCAGGACGTATTGGGCCGTGCCGGGCCGCGTTTCAACCTCGCTCATGTCAGCACTCGATCACGTTCACGGCGAGGCCTCCGCGGGAAGTCTCCTTGTACTTGCTTTTCATGTCCGCTCCTGTCTGTCGCATGGTCTTGATCGCTTTGTCCAATGACACTTTTTGGCTGCCGTCCCCGTGCAGGGCCAGCCGTGCGGCGTTGATGGCCTTGACGCTGGCGATCGCATTACGTTCGATGCACGGGATCTGCACCAGCCCGCCCACGGGGTCGCACGTCAGCCCCAGGTTGTGTTCGATCCCGATCTCGGCGGCGTTTTCGGCCTGGACAGGCGTCCCGCCAAGCACCTCGCACAAGGCACCGGCCGCCATGGAACACGCCGACCCGACCTCGCCCTGGCAGCCCACCTCCGCACCCGAGATCGAGGCGTTGAGCTTGAACAGGATGCCGATGGCCGCCGCCGTCAAGAGGAACCGCACGACGCCGTCGTCGTCGGCCCCGGGCACGAACTTCAGGTAGTAGTGCAGCACGGCGGGGATGATGCCGGCCGCCCCGTTGGTGGGGGCGGTGACGATCCGCCCGCCGGCGGCGTTTTCCTCGTTCACGGCCAGGGCAAAGAGATTCACCCACTCCATGGCGCGCAGCGGATCCGTGGCATCATCAGCACCCTCGAGGTCGCGCAGGAGGCGGGGGGCCCGCCGGGTCACTTTGAGCACGCCGGGCAGGATCCCTTCCGCGGAACAGCCGTTGGCCACGCAGTCCTGCATGACGGCCCAGATATTCAGCAGCTTGGCGCGCAGTTCATCCTCGGTGTGCCACACCATCTCGTTGGCGAGCATCACCTCGGAAATGGTCAGCCCCTCCCGCTTGCAGATGGCCAGCAGTTCGTCGGCCGTGGTGAAGGAGTGCGGCAGCACGGTGTCGTCCAGGACTACCCGGTCCGCGCCCGCCTCCTCCTGGTCCACCACGAAACCGCCACCCACAGAGTAGTAGCTGCGTTCGCGCACCACGTCACCCAGATGGTCGAAGGCGCGAAACGTCATGCCGTTGGGATGGGCCGGCAGCGACTTGCGGCGGTGCAGGAGCACGTCGGCGTCGAAGTTGAAGTCCACCCGGCGGGTGCCCGCCAGCAGCAGCTCTGCGTCCAGCGCGGCGGCCGCCACCAGGTCGTCGGCCCGCCCGGTGTCCACTGTTTCGGGGTCGTGGCCCGCGAGCCCCAGCACCACGGCCTTGTCGGATCCGTGGCCGCGGCCGGTGGCGCCGAGTGAGCCGAAGAGTTCGGCCTGGACGCGAACGACGCCGGCCAGCTCCCCGTCCCGTTCCAGGCCGTCGGCAAAGCGCTTGGCCGCCCGCATCGGGCCCACCGTGTGGGAGGACGAGGGCCCGATGCCGATGGAGAACAGGTCCAGGACGCTTAGTGCCATGCCGGGTTACCCACTGCGGCGAATTCCCGCATGCCGTCCAGGAGCCAGCGGCCCAGGTAGTCCGCGAACGATGCCCGCGGGAAGAGCCGGTACGTATCCGGGCCGGTCTTCCACAGCAGCACCGGGATCCTGCCGACTTCGGTGGTGATGGCCGTGCCTGGCGTGAAGGCGCGCGGGTGGAGGTCCGCCGCACAGCTCTTCTCCAACACATCCCGGGAGCTGGGCCCGGCAAGTTCAAAGGTGGTGCGGTTGCTGGAGAGGTCCACGACCTGCCCGGCACCGTCGCCGAGTGCCGCGACCAGCCCGTCCACGAGCGCCGCCTGGCCGCCGTCGTCCGGGGCCACCACGAGGAATTCGTCCGGGGACAACCACAGAACGGACGCCCCGTCCGGGCCGGCAACGACGTCGCCGCAGCGCGCCGGGAGCCCGCCCGTGAGGGCGGTGATCCGTCCGCCGGCCTCGGACAGGGGGTCCACCCGGATCCCGACCATGGCCTGGAACGGAACTTCACGGAGGGCCACCCCGTGCTCTCCCGCCACGGAGCCGAGGCTGAAATCCGTCCACAGGTGTGCTGCGGGGCTGCGGCGCAGGTCCCGAACCGTCGTGTTTTCTGCTGTGCTAACCATCTCGGCGCTTCCCTTCGCTGTCAAAAAGTACTGTTTCCCCAACAACCACGTCCACCAATTCGGAACCGACGGCGGCCACGAGGCGTTCCCCGATCCGGTTGCGCCCGTCCTTGATCAGGGCCAGCCCGAAGGATCGTCCCAGGGCGGCGCTGTGGTAGCTGGAGGTGACGAATCCCTGCATGGGCACCGGTCCGTAGGCCGGGTTCACGCTGATGCCGGCTTCCACGAGCTGCGTGCCTTCGGGCAGTCGGATTGATCCGTCCACGGGGAGCACGCTGACCAGGTGCTTGCGTCCTTCGCGGACGGCGTCGGTGCGCTGGTAGGAGCGCTTTCCGATGAAGTCCTTGGCCTTGGAGACCACCCAGTCCATGCCGGCGTCTTGCGGGGTGACGGTGCCGTCGGTGTCCTGGCCAACGATGGGGTAGCCCTTTTCGGCGCGGAGCACGTGCATGGTCTCGGTGCCGTAGGGGGTGATGGTGAATTCCGCACCAGCCGCCATGACCGCCTCCCACGTGGCCAGGCCAAACCAGGACGGGACATTGATTTCGTAGGCCAACTCGCCGGAGAAGGAGATCCGGCACACCCTGGCCGCGACGCCGGAGGCGAGCACGGTCTCGTGGAAGGTCATGAACTTGAAGGCCTCGTTGTCCAGGTCCAGTTCCGGGGCCATCTTGGCCAGCACGGCGCGGGACTTGGGGCCGACGACGGCGATCGTGGTCCATTGCTCGGTCACCGAGGTGAAGGTGGCGTCGAGTTCGGGCCATTCGGTCTGCTGCCACTCCTCCAGCCAATCCAGGACCTTGGCGGCGCCGCCGGTGGTGGTGGTCATGAAGTACCGGTCTTCGTCCAGGCGCAGGGTCACGCCGTCGTCGAAGATCATGCCGTCCGGGGTGCACATGACGCCGTAGCGGGCCGAGCCGGGGGCCAGCTTCTTGAACGCGTTGGTGTAGACCCGGTTCAGGAATTCCCCGGCGTCCTTGCCTCGGATCTCGATCTTCCCGAGCGTCGTGGCGTCCATGCAGCCCACGGAGTCGCGGACTGCGGCGCATTCGCGCAGCACGGCCGCATCCATGTCCTCGCCGGGCTGCGGGTAGTACCAGGGACGCTTCCACTGGCCCACGTCCTCGAACAGGGCGCCGTGTGCCTCGTGCCAGGTGTGGATGGAGGTGCGCCGGGCTGCGTCGAACAGTTCGCCGCGTTGGCGGCCGGCCAGAGCCACGAACGGGACGGGCGTGAACGGTGCCCGGTAGGTGGTGGTGCCGATGGCGCCAATGTCCGGGTCCACCACGGTCCCCTGCTGGCGGAAGGCGGCGGCGATGACGCCGATGGCGTTGACGCCGGACGTCTTGCCCTGGTCGTTGGCTGTGCTGATGGAGGTGTAGCGCTTGATGTGCTCCACGCTGCGCAGCCCTGCCCCCGTGGAGCGCCAGACGTCGGCCACACTCTGGTCACGCTGGAAGTCCACGAAGTGGTGGTGCCAGTCCGACGCCGTCCCTTCCGTCCCGCCAACGAGCCACAGCGGGCGGGTGGGTGCGGTCGGCCGGGCCGGACGTGCGGGGCGGGAGGCTGCGGCGGTGGCGGCGGCAACGGCGTCGGCCGTGGCGAAGCCCGCGTTGACGGCGGCTACAGAGCCGGCCGTTGCACCTTCGATAACACAGTCTTCCAGGGCGTAGCTCCCGCGGCAGGCGCCGGCGTTCTGCTGGTTCTTCACAGTGGTCGACGGCACGAAACCGGCCAGCTCCATGTCCCAGCGGACCTTGCCCTGCGCCTGGCTGTGCAGGTGGACCACGGGGCTCCAGCCGCCGGAGACGGCAAGGAGGTCCGCCGCGATTTCCTCGACGTCACCCACCGGGGCGCCGTCGTCGTCGATCGCGGACACCGAGACGCTGCTAACGCGGGAATCTCCCGCGGTGTTGACCACGGCACTGCCGTTGATGACGCGGACGTCCTCGCCCGCAGCGGCCGCAGCCGCGAGGGGGGAAAGCTTTGGGCGCGCGTCGACGACGGCGGCCACCTCCACCCCGGCGGCGAGCAGATCCGCCGCGAGCTGGTAGGCGCTGTCGTTGGTGGTGCCAATAACCACGCGGGATCCGGCAGCAACCCCGTAGCGGTTGAGGTAGCTGCGGGCTGCGGCGGCCAGCATGATGCCCGGGCGGTCGTTGTTTTCAAAGACAATTGGGCGTTCATGGGCGCCCGTGGCCAGGACCACCTGCTTGGCGCGGATGTGCCAGATGCGCTGGCGCGAGACACCCTCGCCCGGGGCCTGTGCCAGGTGGTCGGTGCGGTTTTGCACGGCTATCAGGAAGTTGCTGTCGTAGGAGCCGAACACCGTGGTGCGCTGCAGCACGGTGCATTCCGGGGCCTTGAGCAGTTCGGCTTCGACGCCGGCCACCCAGTCCAGGGCGGGCGCGCCGTTGACGAATTCGTTGCGGCCGGAGAGCAGTGCGCCGCCGAGTTCGGGCTGGTCGTCGATGAGGATCACGCGGGCACCGGTCCGGACAGCCTCCCTGGCGGCGGCAAGGCCGGAGGGTCCGCCACCCACGATCAGGACATCCGTGTGGACGTATTTCTTGTCATAGACGGCCTCGTCGTCCGAGGGGTCCAGTTTGCCCAGTCCCGAGAGCATTTCGGCGTCGAGCCCGTCGACGAGCGGCACGGCCGTGGCGGGCAGCATGGATTCGGCGGCATGGCCCGGGAAGCGGCCGGCCACCTTGATGAGTGCGTTGGATTCCTCGACGCCGGCGGAGAGGATGCCACGGGGGCGGTCCTCGTAGAGCGAGTTCCCGGCGGCCAGGCGGCCGTTGGCAATCAGCGCTGAGGCCACTGTGTCGCCGGGGTGGCCCGTGTAGCCGACGCCGTCCACCGTGAAGTTGAAGGTGATGGTGCGGTCGATCCGGCCGCCGCTGCCGAGCCGGTGGGGCTGCGGCATGGGCTGGGTCTGCTTTTGCGTGGTCATGGCTTTGCTCCTTCCGGTGCATTCAGGGTGGGGGCGGTTCCGGCCGGGATCAGGTCCGCGGGTGGATGTTCACCGATCCGGTAGACGGACTTGATGTCATAACTGACGGTGTCGCGGACCATGTTGAACCATTTGCGGCAGCCGGCGCTGTGCACCCAGCGTTCGGCAAACAAGCCCTTCGTGTTCTGGCGGTAGAAGAGATACTCCGCCCATTCGCGGTCGGAGAGTTCCTCCGGGTGCTCGGGGTAGGCCACGTGGGCCTGTCCGCCGTAGTGGAATTCGGTTTCGTTGCGCGGCCCGCAGTTGGGGCATGAAAACAACAGCATGGTGTGCTCCTTGTCTAAGGTCGGGGCCGGATTAGTGGGCGACGGCGGCGGCGCCGTGTTCGTCGATGAGCGCCCCGGTTTCAAAGCGTTCCAGGGAGAACGGCTTGTTCAGCGTGTGCGGGGCGCCGGTGGCGATGGTGTGGGCGAACGTCAGCCCGGCCGCCGGGGTGCCCTTGAATCCACCGGTCCCCCAGCCGCAGTTCACGAACATGTTCTCCACCGGCGTGGTTCCCACGATGGGTGAGGCGTCCATCGTGGTGTCCACGATCCCGCCCCAGGTCCGCAGCACGTGAGCACGGGCGAAGATGGGGAAGAGCTCGACGGCTGCGGCCATCTGCTCCTCGATCACGTGGAAGGAGCCGCGCTGGCCGTAGCCATTGTAGGAGTCGACGCCGGCACCCATCACGAGTTCACCCTTGTGGGCTTGGGAGACGTAGACGTGCACATGGTTGGACATGACCACGGTGGGGTGGACCGGCTCGTGCAATTCGGATACGAGCGCCTGCAGGGGATGCGACTGAATGGGCAGCCGGAATCCGGCCATCTCGGCCAGCACCGAACTGTGCCCGGCCGCGCACAAACCCACCTTTTCGGTGTTGATGGTCCCCCGGCTGGTCTGCACGCCGGTCACCCTGTTGCCGTCCTTGATGAAGCCGGTGACCTCGCAGTTCTGGATGATGTCCACGCCGAGTTCGTCGCACTTGCGGGCAAATGCCCACGCCACATGGTCGTGCTTGGCGATGCCTGCCCGCGGCTGGTATGTGGCGCCCATGACGGGGTAGCGGATGTTGTCGTTGATGTTCAGGATCGGGCACAGTTCCTTGACCTGCTTCGGGTCCAGCCATTCGGCGTCGACCCCGTTGAGCTGGTTGGCTCCCACCCGCCGCACGCTCTCGCGCACATCGCCCAGGGTGTGGGCCAGGTTCATGACGCCGCGCTGGCTGAACAGGAAGTCGTATTCGAGCTCGTCCGGCAGGATCTCCCACAACTTCAGCGCGTGCTCGTAGATGGCAGCGCTTTCATCCCACAGGTAGTTGGAGCGGATGATGGTGGTGTTGCGGGCCATGTTGCCGCCGGCCAGCCAGCCCTTCTCAAGGATGGCGATGTTGGTCATTCCATGGTTCTTGGCCAGGAAGTAGGCCGTGGCCAGGCCGTGGCCGCCGCCGCCAACGATCACGGCGTCGTAGGACTTCTTCGGGTCCGGGTTGCGCCACAGGAATTCCGGGTGCTCGGGCAGGTGTTCGGTGCTCACTGGGCTTCTCCGTTCGGGACTGACTCGGTGGACAGGTTGGGGTAGAGCGGGAACTTCTCCGCCAGCACGGTGACCCGGTCGCGCAACAGCACGGCCGTCTCCTCGCTGAGTTCGCCCTTGATGGCCTCGGCGATGATGTCGGCCACCTCGGTGAACTCGGCCGCGCCGAAGCCGCGGGTGGCCAGGGCCGGGGTGCCGATGCGCAGCCCGGAGGAGACCATGGGCGGGCGGGGATCAAAAGGCACGGCGTTGCGGTTGACCGTGATGCCGATCCGGTGCAAGCGGTCCTCCCCCTGCTGCCCATCCAACTCGGAGTTGCGCAGGTCCACCAGGACCAGGTGGACGTCGGTGCCGCCGCCCACCACGGAGATTCCATACTCGGCCACGTCCGGGGCCAGCAGGCGATCCGCCAGGATCTTGGCACCCTCGAGGGTGCGTTCCTGGCGGTCGCGGAAGTCCTCGGTTGCGGCGATCTTAAAGGAGACGGCCTTGGCGGCAATCACATGTTCCAGCGGCCCGCCCTGCTGCCCCGGGAAGACGGCGGAGTTGATCTTGCGGGCCAGCGATTCGCGGCTCAGGATGACGCCGCCGCGCGGTCCGCCCAGGGTTTTGTGCGTTGTGGTGGTGACGACGTCGGCATACGGCACCGGGTTGGGGTGCAGGCCCGCGGCGACCAGCCCGGCAAAGTGGGCCATGTCCACCATGAGGTAGGCGTCCACCAGGTCGGCGATCCGGCGGAATTCGGCGAAGTCGAGTTGGCGGGTATAGGCTGACCAGCCGGCCACGATCAGCCGGGGACGGTGCTCCAGCGCCAGGGCCTCCACCTCGGCCATGTCCACCGTCATGTCGGATTCGCGCACGTGGTAGGGAACCACGTTGTAGAGCTTGCCGGAAAAATTGATCCGCATGCCATGGGTCAGGTGGCCGCCATGGGCCAAGTCGAGGCCCATGATGGTGTCGCCCGGGTCAAGCAGGGCGAACATGGCCGCCGCATTGGCCTGCGCCCCGGAGTGCGGCTGGACGTTGGCCGCCTCAGCGCCAAAGAGTGCCTTCACGCGGTCGATGGCCAGCTGTTCGATCACATCGACGTGCTCGCAGCCGCCGTAGTACCGCTTTCCCGGTAGGCCCTCGGCGTACTTGTTGGTCAGCACCGAGCCTTGGGCTTCCATGACGGCGGTCGGGGCAAAATTCTCCGAGGCGATCATCTCAAGCGTTGATTGCTGGCGGTCCAGCTCTTTGGCTATGGCCGCTTCGACCTCGGCGTCGATGCTGGAAAGGCTGCCGGTGAGCACTTCTACCATGGGTTGCTCCTTTGCAAACTGGATGTAATGCACAACTACTAGTGGACTAATACATAACTGATATATTAGATTGAGTGCAACAATATGGTGTAGATCACTTCGCGTCAAGCGCTCCGGGAAAATGACCGGCAGCCGCTCCGGGCCGATGACCGCGAGGCAACAGAAGGGGACAAGATGAGTCAAGCCGTGGACTACGAGGTGGACGGGGATACGGGCCTTCCGCTCTCCGAACGCGCCTACCGCCAGCTGCGCGATCAATTGATCATGCTGGAGATCCGCCCCGGCGAGGCCATCAACGACCAGGTGCTGGCGGGGCAGCTGGGCATTGGACGCACACCCGTGCGCGAGGCGCTCAAGCGGCTCGAGGGAGACCACCTGGTGGTCTCCTATCCGCGCCGCGGCACGTTCGCGACCCGCGTGGACATCACCGAGCTCGCCGACATCTCCGAAATCCGCGAACGCCTTGAACCACTGGCGGCACAGCGCGCTGCCCGCACCGCCACCGCGGGCATGCGCGCCAAATTGCGGGAGCTCGCCGCCGACATCGCCGCTTCGGACACTGACAGCGCCGACCCCCTGGCGCTGATGCGCTATGACATCATGGTCCACCGGCAGATCTATGCTGCCGCCGCCAACCCGCACCTTGAGGACGTGCTCATCAGGTATGACAACCTTGCCACCCGCATCTGGTGCCTGGTATTGGACAAGATCCCGTCAGTGGCCGGGCACATTGCCGAGCACGTCACACTCCTCGAAGCCATTGCCGACGGCGACGCCGAGTTGGCCGGCGCGCTAGCCCTTGAGCACGTGGCCAGCTTTGAGAAGACCGTCCGCAGCGTCCTCTAGGACACCGCGGCGCCCGCCCCGGAAGCACTGTCGGCGGCCGCCTTGGCGGCGATGTGGATGTCGAACAGCTTTCCTGACGTGCGCGGGTCCCCACCCAGCAGATCATTGATCTTATTGAGCCGCTTGTGCATGGTTTGGCGTTCGATGTTCAGCACGGCGGCCGATCCGGTCGTGTTGCAACCGGTGTCCAGCCAACACACCAACGTCGCCAGTAGGGACGCACCGTGCTTGAGGTCCCAGTCCATCAGCTCCCCCACGCTTGAACGAACATATGCCTGCAGGAACCCCGGGTTGGGCAGCTCGGCGAGGATCCGCCGGCCCAGGAAATCCATGGCGTCAAGGACCTGGCCCGCGGGAGGCCTGCCGAGGACCAGGACTTCCTGTGCCTCAACAAAGGATCCGTGGGACTGCAGGCCATTGTCCACAATCGGCCCAAATGCCGCATAGGCCGCCGATCCCCGCACGGCCGCCCTCGCCGCGGTGAACAGCGTTTCGCGAACAGCCCTTGCCCGGCCGGACTCCACGGCAAACAAAACCGTCAGTTCCCCGTCCCGCAAGTGGGACCGCGCCATGGCGCCCTCAACATGCAGGGCACGCTCGACGGCGGGAAAGTTGACATCCCTGCCGGCCGCGCGGACAACGGCCACCATCGATGCCCGGTCTGCTTGCAGCCCGGACGCCTGCCACAGCCGCCCGAGAATTGCCGCGTCGGCACCGTCCACCACGGCCTCCAGCAACCGGGCCTCGGCAACCTGGGCCGGAGTGGGCCGGAACGACTGCGCCAGGGCGAGGGCAAGGATGCCGGAGAGACGGTCGGCCGCCAACTCGATCAGAAATGGGTCCGACGACGGCGAACTGAGAACCAGCCGTGCGGCCAGTTGCCCCCCAACCACGATGCCGGCGACTGCCGAAGAGCCCTCCCCGTCCACCATGGTCCCGGCGTGGCCCAACGGGCGTCCGTCCGCACCGGCCAGGGACACCTCGGCTGCCAGCGCTGCGGCCACCATGTCCAGGATGACCGGAAGGTTGGGCCCCCTGTCGGTGATCTGCCGGGCGATGCGCCGCGACACGTCATCGACCACCAGATGCGCGTCTGCCTGCTCATTGACCACGCGGCGATTGACGGCCTCGGCAATGTCGACGAAGGGCGCCACCGCGCGCAACTCGATCAAGGGCAGACCGCTCTCATTGGCGGCATCGACGAGCCCGGCAGGCAGGGACGCCGTCCGGCCGGCGGTCTGCACGGCCAACGCCGCGATGTCACGGCTCGCCAGGCTGCACACATAGTCGCGTTGCGCAGCGGACGGCAGGGCGAACAGCGCATCCCCTCCGGAGAGCAACAGCTCGCCGCCACGAAGGAGCGGGGCAATTTGGAGCACCTCGCTCGAATGCACCCAACGAACCACACGCTCCAAGGTGCCGGGCACGGAACTTCGGAGCTGGGGGTCGGCCGCGGACATCGATTCGAAAGTGAGGACCTGGGCAAGCGTGATCATGGAAATCCCTGCGTTCAACGCGACAAAACGTCACTTAATTTGAACTTAGTGTAGTCATAATGTCTCTATGTAGTGAGGCATGTCACCAATAAACTGGTTCAAGCTTGCACTTCCCATCACAACGTAGTGAATCGAGACACGCATGAACCGCAGTAGAAACCGGTCGCATGAGTCTGCGACCGTCGAGGTTGAAGATGTGCTTCAGCCCATTCCGGAATCGGCCCGGACCACCAAATTGTCCGGCCAATTTTGGATCTGGGCGGGCGCCAACGTCGCCCCCATCAACTGGATCCTCGGAGCCCTCGGCATCCAGCTTGGACTGGGCCTGCGCGACACCTTGATCGTGCTGATCGTTGGAAACGCAATCGGCATGGCGGGCTTTGGCTTCTTCGTCATCCTGGGCCAACGGACCGGCGCGACGGGAATGCTGCTGGCCCGCGGTGCCTTCGGCCGGCGCGGCGCCTACCTTCCCGCCGCCATCCAGGCGACCATCGCCGTCGGCTGGTCGGCCGTCAACACGTGGGTGATCCTGGACCTGGTCATGGCCTTGTTTGGCATGATCGGCTGGGTTGACCCCAGCCAGCGGAACCTGGCGGTGCGCATAGCCGTCGCCGCCGTCATCATGAGCGTGCAGGTGGCTATCTGTTACCGCGGCTACCGCGCCATCGCAAAGTTCGAGCGCATCACCATGCCGCCCACCATCGTGGTCCTCGTCGCGATGTCAATCATCGCCTGGACGCACCTTGACATCAACTGGGGCTACGCAGGTCCCGCGGGCCATGTTCTGGAAGGAATGCCGCGCCTGGCCGCGATGTCCGCGATCATGACGGTCATCGGCATCGGCTGGGGCATCGGCTGGTTCACCTACGCGCCGGACTACTCCCGCTTTGTCAGCCGGAGCGTCAAGCCGGCCAAGCTGTTCCTCGTCAGCGTCCTGGGCCAGTTCCTGCCGGTCGTCTGGCTCGGAATCCTTGGTGCCAGTCTCGCCACCAAGAACGGACAGGCAGATCCGGGCGAGTTGATCGTGTCGAACTTTGGCACCATGGCGATCCCCGTCATCCTCCTGGTGATCCACGGCCCCATCGCCACCAATATCATCAACCTGTACACCTTCGGCGTCGCCTTCCAGGCCTTGGACGTCAAGCTGTCCCGGCGCAAGCTCTCCATCCTGGTGGGCGTGCTATCCATGGCAGCGGTCATCGCCTTCATGTTCGCCTCGGACTTCGCCATGATCCTCGATTCCTGGCTGGGCACCATCGTTGCCTGGGTGGCCACCTGGGGCGGCATCATGGCCGTCCACTACTTCATCTTCGAACGGCACCACAAGGACTTCTCTTACCTGTTCCTGGACCCGAAGTCCACCGCCCTGAAAAACATCAACGCCCCGGCATTCATCGCCTTCTTCGCCGGAATCGTCATGACCTGGCTGTTCATGTACGGCGGAATGCCCATCCTGCAAGGGCCCATCGCCACCGCCATGGGTGGGATCGACCTCTCCTGGCTGGCGGGCACCATCACCTCGGCCGGGCTCTACTTTGCCCTCGGCTACCCGCGCTTCCGCAAACGCATCAAGGCCGGCGTCCCGCTGGGCATTCGGGTGGACCTGCAGGAAGACGCCGTCCTGGCACAGCACGGCGACGCCTGCGAGGACAAGACGACGGAGCCTGCCCAGCTCGTCTAGGTCACGTTCATCCCTTCTTTGTTTCTTCCCTTTATTAGGAGTCATCCATGACCATCACCACTTCCTCCGCCGTGACGACCGTTGCCGAACTCGAACGCCTCAAGACCCTCCACAACGGCACCAAATCGCCCCTGACCTTCACC
>JBAUMA010000571.1:0-1713 GCA_049578485.1 Specibacter sp. | reverse complement strand
GGTTCAGGGCGTCCCCCACCACGCCCCACACGGTTTTCACGCCCAGATCCCTCAGTGACTTGACGATCATCGCTGCCACCGTGCTCATACCAAAGTCCTTCCGTTGAAGCCCTGCTGCGGGGCAAAGGAGTCAGGGTCGGCGACGGCCCAGTCTTCGGCCCACGACGCCGGGACTTCCGCCAGCAGCTGCCCCGGGGACAACCAGTGGTACAGCTCGGCGTAGGATTTGGTGTCCATATGGCCGATCCGTCGCCGCATCATCAACGGCGTCAACTGGCCTGGTCCGGACGCGCCCATGGACGCCATCATGCGCAACGCCTCGCTGACGGTTGCCTCCTGGAAGCGCTGGACCCTGACACTCTTGTTTTCGACATCCAGTGCCCGGGCCCGGCGGGGATCCTGGGTGGCCACACCCACGGGGCACTCGTTGGTGTGGCAGCGCTGGGACTGGATGCAGCCGGTGGCCATCATCATTGCCCGGGCGGCGTTGGTGTAATCGGCGCCCTGAATGATCCGCTTGACGATGTCAGTGCCAGTGGCAACCTTGCCGGCCGCGCCCACCCGGATCCGACTGCGCAGCCCGGTGCCCACCAGCGCGTTGTGCACCAGCATCAGGCCTTCGGTCAGCGGGGTGCCCATGTGGTCCTCATATTCCATGGGAGCCGCACCGGTACCACCTTCCGAGCCGTCCACAATGATGAAATCCGGGGTGATTCCCTCCGCCACCATGGCCTTGCAGATGGCCAGGACGTCGCTGCGTGACCCCACACACAGCTTGAAGCCCACGGGTTTCCCCTTGGCCAGATCCCGCATGGTGCCCATGAACAGGATCAGTTCCCGTGGTGTGGAAAACACCTTGTGCGCTGCGGGGCTGACGCATTTCACACCTTGGGGCACATTGCGTGCCTCGGCAATCTCCGACGTGACCTTGGCCGCCGGCAGCACCCCGCCGATGCCCGGCTTGGCGCCCTGGCTGAGCTTGAGCGACAGGCACTTCACAGAGGGGTGCGCAGCCTTGTCCGCGAACATCTCCGGGTTGAATTCACCATCCTTGGTGCGCGCGCCAAAGTAGCCGCTGCCGATCTCCCACACCAGGTCACCGCCGTGGCGCAGATGGTAGTCGGTCAGGCCGCCCTCGCCGGTATCGTGGGCGAATCCGCCCAACGCAGCACCCTTGTTCAGGGCAAGGATGGCGTTGGAGGACAGTGCACCAAAACTCATGGCTGAGACGTTCAGCAGGGCCATGTCATAGGGCTGCGTGCAATCGGGGCCTCCAATGCGCACCCGGGGCGGTTCGGCCGGCGGTTCCAGCGGTGCCGTCGAATGAACCAAATATTCGTAGCCCACCTCGTTGACGTCCCGTTCCGTGCCGAAGGCCTGCTCCTGGTTGGTGCCCTTGGCACGTTCATAGATAAGCGATCGGGTGTCCCTGTCGAAAGGCCGGCCGTCGTAGTTCCGCTCGATGAAGTACTGCTGCAGTTCCGGGCGGATGTACTCCAAGGCGAAGCGCATGTGCCCGATCACCGGGTAGTTGCGCAGTATGGAGTGCCGTTTTTGTGTAACGTCCGCAACCGCCACCACCAGCAGTGCCCCAAAAATCGCCACGGCCACCCACCACCACGGGCCGCCGAGCACCAGCAATACGACCGCCGCGGCGGTCAAGAGGGACAAAGCGGAAACCACCATCACCCTGAGCATGCCCCCAGCCTAGAC
>JBAUMA010000570.1:0-4034 GCA_049578485.1 Specibacter sp. | reverse complement strand
AGTATTGGCAGACGCCCACGGGCGACGCCACACGATGGTTTCAGCGTTGTTGACCATCGCCCGCAAAGAGCCTCCAACGGACCATGAAGAAACCATGATCGACCGTGCGTTGAAGTGGCTCGATGCCAACTTTGAAGGAATCCCCGTGCTGGGGGATCTGCTCAAAGTCATTCAAGATGCACCCGATGAGTTGCGTGCAGTGGCCTTGGACAACGGCGATCTAATGGAATACAAGAAGATCACACGCGGTCTAGAGGCATCTTTGCTCGGCATTACGGGTGGCGGGCGACTCGGTGAAATCTTCTCCAAACAAACCACAAACCCCATGAAGCGTGACCGGCCGGTGGTTTATGACGTCTCGGCAATCGATGAAAGCGACATGGACCTGCAAGGCGCGGTTCTGCTCGCTTGCTGGTCGGCCGGGTTCGGCACTGTCAATATTGCCAACGAGCTGGCGGCAGCCGGTCTTGAGCCTCAGCGCCACTACTTTGTGATCCTTGATGAGCTTTGGCGCGCGCTCCGCGCGGGCCGGGGCATGGTTGACCGAGTGGATGCGCTGACCCGTCTAAACCGTTCCGTGGGTGTAGGAATCGCCATGATTTCTCACACCATGAGCGACCTCCTGGCCCTCCCCACGGAAGAAGACCGGATGAAAGCTAAGGGCTTCGTAGAGCGTTCGGGCATGGTCATCTGTGGCGGCCTGCCGTCAGCCGAAATGCCCCAGCTCACCTCAGCTATTCCCCTTTCTCGTGCGGAACAGCAGCTTTTGATCGGTTGGCAAGATCCCCCTGCCTGGGACCCGGTTGCCGGTCGCGAGTCGGAGCCTCCTGGACGAGGAAAGTTCCTCGTCAAGGTTGGCGGCCGTCCTGGGATCCCCGTCAAGGTTGAGTTGACCCCCGTGGAACTCGCCGCGAGCAACACAAACAAGCTCTGGGAGCAGCAGTCGCGGGTAGGCACCCGCGCCCCCCACCGTGCTCCCTTGAAAGCAGTAGAGGACGTGAACTCATGAGCCAACCCAATAACCGCCGTCGTGACCCATCAGGGACCGGCACCGGACCATTGATATTCATTTTCTCCGTCGTGATCCTCGGGGGTGGAACCTGGGCATCGGTGTATCTCGGCCACAAGATCGAGGGCACCGAAGGCAAGTTGCCCGCCGACCCTTTCCAGCTCATCATCGGCCTATTTACCGGCAAGGTCGTCTGGCCCGCTGCCGGGTTGTGGGTGGCCATCGGCCTCGGTGTAGCCATCTTGGCCTTGGTGGCGCTTTGGCTGTGGCTAACCAAGGGCGGTCAGAAGAACCGCACACGCATTGACCGCTCGGCACAGTACATGGGCACTGGCAAGGACATTGAAGCCCTCTCAAAGAAGAGTGCTCAAGCGACCGCTGAGCGACTGGGAGTGAAGGACAGTGCCGGAGTTCCCATCGGGCAACACCTGCACTCGGGAAAGCCTCTCTATGGCTCCTGGGAAGATATGCACATTGACGTTTGGGGTCCACGAACCGGCAAGACAACGAGCCGGGCCGTTCCGGCAATTCTTGACGCGCCCGGCGCCGTTCTGGTGACCTCCAACAAGCGGGACATTGTGGATGCAACTCGTGGCCCGCGCTCGGAAAAGGGCCCGGTGTTCGTATTCGATCCCCAGGGGATCACCCTCGAGGAACCTACTTGGTGGTGGAACCCGCTTAGCTATGTCACCGACGAAGTGCGCGCTTCCCGTCTGGCCGAACATTTCGCCTCGGGATCACGCGAGCCAGGCGCAAAAACGGATTCATATTTTGACCCGGCTGGACAGGACCTCCTTGCCGGTCTCCTGCTTGCGGCCGCGCTCGATCAGCGGCCAATCACGGACGTTTATGTATGGCTCACTCGCCCATCTGATGAACGACCCGCCGAAATCCTCGAAGAGCACGGATTCGAACTAAGTTCAGCCCAGGTTGGCGGTGTCATCGCTTTGCCCGAAAAGCAGCGCGGCGGCATTTACGGAACCGCGCAGCAGATGGCCGGTTGCCTCACTAACAGGGCTATCGTTCGGTGGGTAACGCGGTTGTCTGGGGCCGATAGCCGGCCCCAGTTCAACCCTGCCGATTTTGTCGCCGCTGGTGGAACCCTCTACAGCCTTTCCAAGGAAGGCAAGGGCACCGCTGGACCACTGGTTACGGCATTAACGGTGGCCGTTGTCGAGGCTGCCGAAGAACTAGCTGTGCTCTCCCCCGGCGGCCGCCTACAGGTGCCCCTCGTCGGGGTGCTTGATGAGGCGGCGAACGTCTGCCGCTGGCGCGCACTCCCTGATCTCTACTCGCACTACGGCTCCCGCGGAATCATTCTGCTGACGATTCTGCAATCGTGGTCCCAGGGTGTTGAAGTGTGGGGTGAGTCTGGCATGAAGAAGCTGTGGAGTGCATCGAATGTCAAGGTGTACGGCGGCGGTGTTTCTGAGGTCAATTTCTTGCAGGATCTCTCCAAACTTGTGGGAAGCCATGACAGGCTCCGTACCTCGACCTCGGCAGGGCGCGGCAACTACTCCGTTTCACGCCAGGTGCAGAGGGAAATCACACTTGACGTTGATGACCTTGGGGCGATGCCCAAGGGCCGTGCCCTGGTCATCTCGTCCGGTTCCCGGCCCACGTTGATCCGCACCCAACCATGGATGCGTGGTCCACACGCTGAGGCGGTAAAGGCCTCCATCGTGAAATATGACCCACAAGGTGCCCGAACCATCGTGGAAGCAGAAAACGAACTAGCCAAGACAGATGCTGCGCTGGCCACGGCAGGGGGTGCCTCGTGAGTTTCGGAGACTGGGAAAACGAAGAAGAACCGGCCAGCGAGGCATTAAACGAGGCTATGGCTGATGACGAAGAGGCGAGCGAGCCGCAGCTCGTGTACGGCTCTGCCGTGGAGTTCTTTCGAGAGTACCTGCGGAAGGTCTATGTTCGCAGGGTAAACGGGCAATCCACCGTGTGGGACGCTCGTTGGTGGGAAATTGACGAGGCGTTGGTCAGGATTGAATCTCTCTGGCGCTCGTGGGAATTCCTGCGCCAGGATGCCTCAACGGGAACCAGCGTGTGGTTCCGCGACCATGTAGACCACCACATGGCTGTGCTGATGAGTGCCGAAGGTCCGTTTGCCGGATCTGAGGCAAAGACTAAACGTGGCGAAGCACTCCCCCACGAAGAACCGCCCGAAGGTCTATTCCCTGACGTTCGCAACGCGGAATGAAAGATGAAAGAGGGGCCGTATCCATGGGATACGGCCCCTCTTTCATGTGCGTCTGGGATCATCGGTCAAGCGTGGCTTACAGCAGCCCTATTCGATTCCGATTGTTTGAATTGTGTTGTACTCTCCCATACGTCCAAGTCCGTCATAAAGTAAACTTCAATAGTACTTTTAAAATTTTATCCGACCCCGAGTTGGGTCTCCAGTGAACAAATTCCGTCTTTCTATCTTTGACGAACGCACGTAGCAGTGGGCTTATCGGAGCGTTGGAAATTATGATCAATTCGTTTGTATCTGCTGCCAGGAGCTTTGCAAAATCGCAGAATTGCATGTCCTCACGTAATTCTTCATTGGATCCAGGTGCTGAATCTGAGCGATAACGGACAGCAACCGGTATTGTCTTCCCTTTGTACCGTATGTGTCCGTATGGAACCGCAGAAGGATAATTCTCCTTTTGATCAACATCAGTCACTCCATCAATTCCGGACAAAGTCTTGAACACCCGGTTGGCATAAGAATGCAGGATTACTGAATCCATATATGACTCTGCCGTCGTTGAGCGTGCATGAGAATAGCGTGTATTTTGAATGTATCTGTTCAGGGCTTCTATATTTCTTTGTTCAGCATCAGAAACATTTACAGAATTTTTTGTAAATTTGAATCGATTAGTATTGAACGATGCAGGAATTGTAATGCGGCTAGGCTTCGTCTTTTCTGCGTCATCCTGCTGGGGTTCCCTAGGTACATCATCCTGCTGGGGTTCCCTAGGTACATCATCCTGCTGGGGTTCCCTAGGTACATCATCCTGCTGGGGTT